>JAXKHT010000022.1:0-34607 GCA_036549705.1 Acutalibacteraceae bacterium
CTTAAAAAGTCTTTACCATAAATAGCGAATAGGGTAAAATGCCGAAAAAACAGCCACATTGTGATATTGTTTCATCACAATGTGGCTGTAATTGTTATGTTAACTTTCTTTATCTATTACAGGAATTTCTGTTCGGTCTATTTCATCAAGATTTCCCAAATAGTGCTTTGTGTCATCTACTATTACTTTGCTAAGCATCCATATTGCCACTATATTAGGTATAGCCATTAATGCGTTTAGTATGTCTGCCATTGTCCATACAGCGTCTAGGCTAACTATAGGTGCAATTAAAAGAAATGCTATAAAAATAAATCTGTAAACTTTAAGTGATTTTGTACCCATTAAGTAGACTACGCATCTTTCGCCATAATATGCCCAGCCTAAAATTGTTGAAAATGCAAATAATATAATTCCAATTACTATAATAAATATACCAATATAAGGAATTTGTGTAAATGCCTTAAAGGTAAGGTCACTGCCGTTACCTGTGGCAGATATAGCAGGGTTTGCATGAATACTACTTACAAGAACCAAGCCTGTCATTAGGCAAACAACAACTGTGTCCCAAAATGTACCTGTTGAAGATATAAGTGCCTGTCTTACAGGGTTACGGGTTTGTGCCGCAGCTGCTACTATTGGTGCAGAACCCATACCAGATTCATTAGAGAATAAACCTCTTGCAATACCATATCTGCAAGCCATCATCATACCTGCACCTATACCACCTGCTACTACTGATTTTATAGAAAATGCAGATGTAACTATATCTACAATAGCTTCGCCTAAGTACTGGTGATTATATATTAGTATGTAAATACAACCCAAAACATAAAGAGCCGCCATAAGAGGAATTAGCTTTTCGCATACACTGGATATTGATTTTACGCCACCATATAAAACTATAGCTACTAATACAGCACCAATAATACCACACAGCATATTAATAGAGCTTATGTTGTAACCTGCAATGCTAAATGAAACCTCGCTTGCAGATGTAAATGCTTGATTTAAAATATTTGCAATAGCGTTAATTTGAACACCATTACCTATACCAAAGGACGCAAACATTGCAAACAGTGCAAACATTATGCCAAGCCATTTCATATTAAGACCACGCTCTAAGGCATACATAGCACCACCAACCATTGTACCGTCCTTGGCTTTTACCCTGTACTTAACACCAATTAAAGACTCTGCATATTTTGTAGCTATACCAAGAATACCAGTTAGCCAACACCACAAAACTGCACCAGGGCCACCCAATGCAATAGCAGTACCTACACCAACAATGTTACCTGTACCTATGGTAGAAGCCAACGCAGTAGTCAACGCCTGAAACTGGCTTATGTCACCACTACACTCAGGGTCTTTTACTACAGACAATTTTATACCTGTAAATAATTTTTTTTGGATACAACCTGTTCTTATGGTCATAAACAAATGGGTACCCAATAGTAAAATAATCATAGGCCAGCCCCATAAAAAATCACTTACAGCTGTAAGTGCCGAGTTAATAGCGTCCACAATGTATCACTTCCTTACTTACTTGCCTAATATAAGCATATAAAGTATTTTAACACAATATTCATATTTTTACAACAAGGCTTCCAATTAAATCTAAAATCATCAAACAATTAAAGGTAAAAGTAGAAAAAATCTAAGTTTTTGTGGTAAAATAGGAGAGAAACCACTGGTTGCAACCACCAGTTGACACATTGAAAGGCTACATTTGGTAGTTTGCAACCAAAAAATTGGATATAATTTGCTCAACGGTTAAACAAAAAACAGTGACCGAAATAATTTACGAGGTGATTAAAAATGATTTTAGCTGATAAAATAATCAGACTAAGAAAAAAGAACGGATGGTCTCAAGAGGAACTTGCAGAAAAAATGGATGTGTCTAGACAGGCGGTGTCTAAATGGGAGGCTGCTCAGTCAATACCAAGCTTAGAAAAAATACTACAACTAAGTCAGCTTTTTGGTGTTACAACAGACTACCTTCTAAAGGACGAAATTGAAGATGAAGAATTTACCGACAATAATGTAGAGTCTGGTATAAAGCGTATAACATTAGAAGAAGCTAATAAGTATCTTAATTCCCGTAAAGAGGCTTCTACAAAAATTGCAACAGCAGTTTTTCTTTGTATTCTGTCAGCAATACCACTTTTAATTTTAGGTGCTTTATCAGAACTAACAACATTTCCAATATCAGAAAATGTTAGTGCAGGCTTAGGCGTTATAATACTACTTATTATGGTAGCTGTTGCAGTGGCTATATTCCTTTCTTGTGGATTTAAAAATGCACCATATGAATTTTTGGAGAAAGAAAATTTTGAAACAGAGTACGGTGTAGCAGGAATGGTAAAAGAAAAGCAAAATGCGTATAAAAGTACATATATAAAGCTGAATACCATTGCAACCTGTTTATGTGTACTGTCACCTATTCCTCTATTAGTAGGAGCGTTTTCAGAAAACGAATTTTTGGTGACAATTTTACTTACTGTTACACTGTTTATTGTAGGTGTAGGAGTATTCTTGTTTGTTACAGCAGGCACCCGTTGGAGCAGTATGGAAAAGCTATTGCAAGAGGGAGAGTACACTGTACGCGAAAAAGAAAAGAGTAAACTTGTAGACGGTGTTGGCGGTATATATTGGCTTGTTGTAACAGCAATATATTTGGCGTGGAGCTTTACAACAAACCAGTGGGAATACACTTGGATTGTATGGCCTGTAGCAGGTGTAATATTTGCAGTAATTGCGGTTATTTGTGGTTTAATAACTGATAAAAAAAGAGCAAAAAAAGATATATAAATATATGCAGATAGTGTATGTAATATCCCCGTATTTCGTAGTAGGAAATATGGGGAATTTTATTTCTTTATATTGACTTGCGTATTGACATATTGTACAATTATTACAGTGTTACATAGTTAATTGATTGTGTAACTATTACATATAAATTTGTGGAGGGCTACTATAATGAAAAGAAAGGACTATATAAGCTGGGACGACTACTTTATGGGGGTTGCTTTGTTGGCTTCAAAAAGAAGTAAAGACCCTAATACTCAGGTTGGTGCGTGTATTGTCAGTGGAGAAAATAGCACCTTTGGCAAAAATGTTATCATTTCAACAGGGTATAATGGATTCCCTATAGGCTGTTCTGACGACGATTACCCTTGGGGTAGGGAAGGTAATGCTATAGAAACTAAATATCCCTTTGTAGTACACGCCGAGCTTAACGCTATATTAAATGCCCACGGTAAATCATTAATTGGCACAAAAATATATGTTGCGTTATTTCCTTGTAACGAATGTGCAAAGGCTATAATTCAATCTGGTATAAAGGAAGTTGTCTATTTGTCTGATAAATATAAGGACAGCGATATGACAAAGGCGTCTAAAAGAATGTTAGAGTCTGCTGGAGTAAAGCTGACAAAATTTGAACCAGCTTGTGATAAGTTAGTTTTAGATTTTAATATAGATTAACAAACAGGCTATATTGTGCTGTGTACAATATAGCCTGTTTATATGTATGATTTTATTTATAAGCTGTTTTTATTTAAATTTTAACAGCTTTCCAATAATAGTTGGGCTTCCCAAAACTGTTGATATATAGCTATTAAGTTTTGAGAATAGAAAAAAGCGATTACCGAAAAATTCGATAATCGCTTAACTATGTTGGCATCTTCCTATTTTTCCAGGCCGTCACCAGCCAAGTATCTTCGGCACTACTGAGCTTAACTTCTGTGTTCGGGATGGGAACAGGTGGACCCTCAGCGTCATCAACACCAACTATTTAATTATGCTGTTTTCTACAGCTTCATTATTGTAACACTAATATTAAAATAAGTCAAGTACAAATTTAAATTTTTTCAAAAGTTTTTTGCCTAAATATAAAAGTTTTATAATTAATTGAAAACTTAAAGCACATCGTATATGTTATACAGGTATTTTTTGCTATATAAAAAGTACTTATTTGTTAATTTTATAAAGATTAATGTAAAAATGCCCTAAGTGAATATAGTTTTTTCTTGCTTATTTGAAAATATAGTGTTATAATTAAACAAAAGTAAAATTAGACAGTTATTTTGATGTATACAAAAATAACTATTGATTATAGCTAAAAAACACTGTTGTTTTTGGTACAGCTGTAACTATGAAAATTTGTTATGCCGAGGTTAGGTAGAAAGAGAAAGTTATGATTATAGAAAGAATAAGTAGTAAAAATTTTAGTATGAAATCACTAGATGATTATTCACCTGTTCAAGAAGTTAAAAAAGTATACAAATATATGGACGATAAATTTGTTACTGTTAATACAGAATTTACCATAGAGTGGGATTCAAAGATTAAACAAAGAATAGCTGACAAACTGCTAGACCCAAATTGCATTTCTTTTGGTGCCTTTGATGAGGGACGTTTGCGTGGCTTTGTTATTATTGAAAACCGTCTTCGCAACGAGCGTTGTGTAATGACAGAAATTAATGTTGATAGTAGATTTCGTCGTTCTGGTATAGGCAGTGCATTGTTTAATATAGCAAAAACAAAAGCAAAGGTAATGGGTGCAAACCAGCTGTATGTGTCTGCTTCTCCAGTTGTTACAACTGTTGACTTTTTCAGATCTATGGAATGTGAGCCTACCACTGAAATTATAAACAGTATTGCAATGGAAGAATCAACAAATATTCAGATGACCTGTTATTTGTAATTAATATTTGATTTTTATATAACCACTGGATAAAGCTATTCGGTGGTTATTTTTTTTGTGCAGTAAAAGGTGTATTTATAACAGATAAACAAAAAAGGGTGAAGCTGTTTCTAAGAAAGAAACCAGCCTTACCCTTTTTATTATTTTATTAAACTTTTAATTTATACCCTATATTATAGGTTAAAATACTTATCATACTCTGCTGGGTGTGGAATAGCAGCCAACTGACGACATTCCTCACGCTTAGATTTGATAAAGTTCTTAATTAATTCCTCTGGGAATACGCCACCAGCTGTTAGGTAATCGTGGTCAGCTTCCAAAGCGTTTAATGCCTCATCAAGAGATGTTGGCAAGCCCTGTAGCTTAGCCTTTTCTTCCTCTGGTAGATGATATAGGTTTACATCATATGGACCCCAACCATTCTCGTGTGGGTCAATTTGGTTCTTAATACCATCTAGACCAGCCATAAGAATTGCAGCATAGCAGAAGTATGGGTTACAAGTTGCGTCTGGGTTACGAAGCTCGAAACGACGCTTGTTTGGTGCCTTTGCGTAAGCAGGAATACGAATTACCGCACTACGGTTTGAAGTTGCGTAACCAACTGTAACAGGTGCTTCAAAGCCAGGTACAAGTCTTTTGAATGAGTTTGTACTTGGGTTTGTAATTGCACAAAGAGAATGAATGTGCTTTAACAAGCCACCCATAAAGTAGTGAGCTTCTTTACTTAGTCTTGCATAGCCGTTATCATCAGAGAATACAGGCTCGCCGTCCTTTAATAGAAGCATATGAACGTGCATACCGTTTCCAGCTTCACCTAAAATTGGCTTTGGCATAAATGTAGCAGCCTTGCCGTATTTTAAAGCAGTGTTGTGAATAATGTATTTAATCATCATTGTTGCGTCTGCCATCTCAGACATTTTGCCAAGCTGTGGCTCAATCTCAAACTGACCAGAAGCAGCAACCTCTGGGTGATGATAATTAATCTTAATACCAGCATCACGCATATGCATACACATTTCGCTTCTGCACTCGTAAGAAACGTCAAATGGCTTTGCTGTGTGATATGCCTTTTGGTGTGGTACAACAACGCCCTTGCCCTCTGTGCCACTATTCCAATAAGACTGATGTGCGTCAACTGTAGCACTAATGTTGTTTGGCTTAACTTCCCAGCCTACCTGGTCAAATAGATAAAACTCAAATTCAGGTAGAATAAGCATAGTGTCAGCAATACCGCTGTCTTTCATATACTGCTCTGCAGCTAGTACAATATTACGAGGATACTGTGCAAGTGGGCGGTTTTCTGGTGAGTCAATTATCATTGCGTTACCAGTCATAGACAAAGTAGGAATTGAGCAGAATGGATCTACTACTGCTGTTTCTGGGTCAGGAATAAATACCATATCACTCTTTTCAACAACAGCATAGCCATAGTTAGAAGCGTCAAAACCTATACCACTTTTTAATGTGTCCTCAGAAAAATTCTGTGCAGGAATAGTAACGTGACGATACTGACCGTTAATGTCAACCATTTTAAAGTCGATCATCTCAATACCATTCTCTTCAATCATTGCTAAAATGTCTTTTACAGTTACACTCATACGCTTTACCTCTTACATAGATTATTTTGTATTAATCATACAACAAAATTTCAAAAATAACAATACTTTAATGTAAATTTATTGAAATTAACGAAAATGGTAAAATGTAATCAATTTAACGTTGCTGTTTATAAAGTGAAATTCTCTTTGCTTGCCAACCATTACAATAAATTATCTTTATTCCATTGTAAAAAAAAGTTGTTTATGGTAGAATTATTTTAATAGTTTGTATTGTTGTAAAACTGTGCAAATATTTGATTATGACAAATTTATTTTCTTTATATTGAAAGGAATGATTTTATTAATGTCACAAGTAACAAGAATTTTTGTTGAGAAAAAAGCTGGCTTTGATGTAGAGGCTTCTCAAACTCTGTGGGATTTAAGAAATAATCTTGGTCTAACATCTGTACAGGCGTTAAGATTATTAAACCGTTACGATGTATCTGGTTTAACAGCAGAGGAATTTGAAAAGGCTAAGCCAACTGTTTTTTCAGAGCCTAATCAGGACAATGTATATGATGAAACATTGCCAATAGACAGCGACTGGAAAGCATTTGCTATGGAATATCTTCCTGGCCAGTATGACCAGCGTGCAGACAGTGCCGCACAGTGTGCCCAGCTTTTAACACAGGGTGAACGCCCAATGGTTTTAAGTGCAAAGGTTGTTGCTGTTAAGGGTGATATTACTGAAGAGGATTTAGTAAAAATTCAGAATTATATGATTAACCCTGTGGAGTCTAGACTTGCTTCTATGGACAAGCCAGAAACTCTTGAAATTGCAGTTACTGTACCTGACAAGGTTGCAGATGTAGAGGGCTTTATTACATTTGACGATGACCAAATGGCTGAATATTACAGCTCTATGGGCTTTGCAATGACACTTAGCGACCTAAAATTCTGCCGTGATTACTTTAGAGATGAGGAAAAGCGTAACCCAACAGTAACAGAACTTAGAGTTATTGACACATACTGGTCTGACCATTGCAGACATACAACATTCCTTACAAGATTGGAAAAAATTGAAATAGAAAAAGGTGCTTTAACAGAAACTATTGAAAAAGCACTTGCAGAGTATTATGCTGCTAGAGAAGAGGTTTACGGTAAAGACAGTAACCGTGATGTTTCTTTAATGGATATGGCTTTAGCAGGAATGAAGCTGTTAAGAAAAAGAGGTATGATTCCTGACCTTGATGTAAGTGATGAAATCAACGCTTGTTCTATAGAAGTACCTGTTACAATAGACGGTGTAACAGAGCAGTGGCTTGTTCAGTTTAAGAACGAAACACATAACCACCCAACAGAAATCGAGCCTTTTGGTGGTGCTGCTACTTGCCTTGGTGGTGCTATTCGTGACCCATTGTCAGGTCGTTCTTATGTATATCAGGCTATGCGTGTAACAGGTAGTGGTGACCCTACAGTTGCATTTAAGGACACAATGCAGGGTAAACTACCAAGCAGAAAAATTACAACAGGTGCAGTAGCAGGCTACAGCTCTTACGGTAACCAAATTGGTTTGGCTACTGGTCAGGTTACAGAGCTTTATGACCCAGGCTATGTTGCAAAGAGAATGGAAATTGGTGCAGTTATTGGTGCATCTCCAAAGGAAAATGTTATCCGTGCAGTGCCAATGCCAGGTGATGTTATTGTATTACTTGGTGGTCGCACAGGTCGTGACGGTTGTGGCGGTGCAACAGGTTCTTCTAAGGCACACACAGAGTCATCTATAGAAACTTGTGGTGCAGAGGTTCAAAAGGGTAACCCACCAACAGAAAGAAAAATCCAGCGTTTGTTTAGAAACAAGGCTGTTTCAACTATGATAAAGCGTTGTAACGACTTTGGTGCAGGCGGTGTTTGCGTAGCTATTGGTGAGCTTGCAGACGGTCTTGCTGTTGACCTTGATAAGGTTACAAAGAAGTACGAAGGCTTAGACGGTACAGAGCTTGCTATTTCTGAATCTCAGGAAAGAATGGCTGTTGTACTTGATGCTAAAGATGTAGATAAGTTTATTGAGTATTCACATACAGAAAATCTAGAGGCTACTGCTGTTGCAGTTGTTACAGAAAACCCAAGATTAACAATGACTTGGAAAGGTGACACAATAGTAAGCCTAAGCAGAGCATTCCTAAACACAAACGGTGTTACACAGGTTTCTCAGGCTTATATTACAGCACCAGACGAAAACAACAACTACAGAACACAGGCTCCAGAGGCTCTAAAGGGTATGTCTAAAACAGAGGCATTTAAGGCTAACCTTGCTAGACTAGAGGTTTGTTCTCAGATTGGTTTAGGCGAAAGATTCGACGCTAGTATTGGTGCAGCTACAGTTATTATGCCATTTGGTGGTAAATATCAGCTTACACCACAGGACGCTATGGCGGCTAAAATTCCTCTTGAAAAGGGCGAAACAGATGACGCTACAGCAATGAGCTTTGGCTTTATTCCTGGTGTTTCAAGATGGTCACCATTCCACGGTTCTGCTTTTGCAGTAGTAGAGTCTATGTCTAAGCTATTGGCTATTGGTGCTAATCCATTAAAGTCAAGATTAACTTTCCAAGAGTATTTTGAAAGACTACACAACAAGCCAGAGCGTTGGGGTAAGCCAGCGGCGGCTTTACTGGGTGCTATGACAGCACAAATTAATATGGGTATACCATCTATTGGTGGTAAAGACAGTATGTCTGGTTCATTCGAGGATTTAGATGTTCCACCAACACTTGTTAGCTTTGCAGTTGGTATGACAAAGGCTTCTAAAACAATTTCAGCAGAGTTCAAAAAGGCTGGCTCAACAGTTCTTTATATTCCTGTTCCTGTTTGCAAGGAATGTCAGATGCCAGTTTGGGAAGAGCTAAAAACAATGTACAATGCTGTTTACGCACTTGCAGAGCAGGGTAAAATTCTATCTGCTTCTGTTGTTCGTGAGGGTGGTGCCGCTGCTACAGTTGCAAGAATGTGCTTTGGTAACAAAATTGGCTTTACATTTGACCACGAGCTAACAGAGGAAGAGCTATTTGCTCCATTAAGTGGTTCATTGGTAGTAGAGCTTGCAGATGGTGCAGAGCTAGACAGCAATGTTACTGCTTATACTCTTGGTACAACAACAGATAATGCTGTTATTGACATTAAGTGTGGTACACTTGATATAGATGAATTAATAGAAGCTTGGACAGGTAAGCTGGAAAATGTATTTGCTACAAAGGCAGATTGTCCAAAAATGGTACAGGATATTCCATTAACAACACAGCACAGCACATTTTCACCTGTTATAAAGGTTGCTAAGCCAAAGGTATTTATACCTGTGTTCCCTGGTACTAACTGCGAAGTAGACACAGCAAGAGCCTTTGAAAAGGCTGGTGCAGACCCACAGCTGTTAATAGTTAAGAACTTAACTCCAAATGATATTGAAGAAACAATAGCACAAATGGAGAAAATGATAAAAGAGTCACAGATTCTTATGTTCCCAGGTGGATTTAGTGGTGGTGACGAGCCAGACGGTTCTGGTAAGTTTATTGCTACAACATTCCGTAACCCTGTTATTGCACAGGCTGTAACAGACTTGCTTGAAAAGCGTGACGGTTTAATGCTGGGTATCTGTAATGGCTTCCAGGCACTTATCAAACTTGGTCTTGTTCCTTACGGTAAGATTACAGAAATTACAGAGGACTCTCCAACACTAACATTTAACACAATAGGCAGACATATTTCTCATATGGCTTATACTCGTGTTACATCTGTTAAATCTCCTTGGTTGTCACAGGTTAATGCTGGCGATGTATTCTCTATTCCAATATCTCACGGCGAGGGTAGATTTGTTGCTAATGACGCTATGCTACAGCAGTTAATTGCAAACGGTCAAATTGCAACACAGTATGTAGACCTTAACGGTAAGCCATCTGACGATATTGCATTTAATGTAAATGGTTCTGTATGTGCTATTGAGGGTATTACAAGCCCAGACGGTAGAATTTTTGGTAAAATGGGTCATTCAGAGCGTAAGGGTAACAACCTGTATGCTAATGTACCATTTGAGAAAGACCAGAAAATCTTTGAAAGTGGTGTAGCTTACTTTAAGTAATAATCTAAGTAGTTTCCTTTAAGAAATTATTTTGGAGTAAATATTAAAAAATAAATAGCATAATCCCACATAAGGTGCTTTCTACAGAATACCTTATGTGGGATTTGTTGCTTTGTGTAGTGTAATTGATATTTGGTATTATTATGGTAAAAAGTTAGAAACAGGTGCATCCACGGGGATACACCTGTCTCTCGAGTAAGGAAATAAAAATGAAATGAAAAAGACTTTGTAGTTTAAAGTGCAATTTTAAGTTAGTCCAATAATATAATCTTAAAACTACACTGGGGGTAAATCCTGCACATTTACCACATTTGTATTATAGCATAAAAACAAAATATATAAAAGAGTTTTTATGCATAAATATTATTTTTGTACACAATGTACAATTATCAGGGTTTAAATATATTCATCATACTAATACCAATTTTTATATAGACTACAACTGTTGCAAAGGTTAGATTATGATGTTGTTGTAAAAAACCAAGACTACACCGTGGTTTATGTTACTGCACGGTGTAGCCTTAAATAATAAACTTTAATTAAATTTTTCTGCAAGTGTTTTTGCGGTGCTTTCTACAAAGGTGCCAATCTTATCGCTTAATTTATTAATTTTAAGGAGCTTAAACAGCATTAAACACAACCAATCAATAAATAAGCATACAACAAAAATTCCTACTATACAGCCAATACTTGCTATAACCATAAGCACAGGAGATAATTCTCCTATTACAGGCAAGTATTTAGGGAATATGTGATTTTTCATAAGCTGGTTATTATGTATCAAGTAAACGCCAAAGGTAAGTGGACTAATAAAGCTGATAATCTTCTTTATCTTTTCTCCCTTTATTTTAAGATTTGAAAAGACAATTAATAATCCAATAGAACCTATAACCATTGTAGCTGAATCGTAATGATATAGGGATAATCGTCTTACTACATAAGTTAAAACAGGTACTTCGGTAAGAAAGAATTGAAATCTGCTTAAAAATGTAATTATTCCACATACAAAAAACAGTACAAGACCGGTGCTTGTTTTTGCTTTTATACCGTACTTTCCAAAATACGCACCCCACACATATACAATGGTTAACCATAAAAAGGAAAATCCATAACCAACGCTGAACAGGCTAGTGTCAAATGCAATGATAGGCACAATGCAAAATACCGTAAACAGCACCATACATAAAATGGTGTGCTGTTTTTTTGTCATAGAGTTAATGCCTATATTCAAAAATGGCATAATTAAAAACAGAACAGCATAAGAGGTAAAGTACCAATATCTGCCCGACATAAACGGGAAGAAACTTTTCAGCAGATCACCCCTACCGCATATATCAGGGGCTAGAATAAAAAATATAGATGTTATTACAGCAGAATACAGAAACACCTGTAGCCACATTGTAATTATTCTGCTGAATTTATATTTTATATTAATTAATATATAACCACTGGACAAGGCAAAGCAGTTTACAGCAACAAAAACCAGTGTTTCCAACAGCTTTGCAATATACTCGTTAGCAGTGCCAACTTCACAGCCTGCAACAACACCATTTAATGTGTGTATAGCAACAACTAAAAACATAGAAAAAATCTTGAATAAATCTATGCTATAGTTTCTTTCTTTTTTCACTATTGTGTTATTCATATATAACTACCCTCCAAATATTATTCCAAAGTATTATTTAAATATAGCGTGGCAAAATTATTGTATTTT
This sequence comes from Acutalibacteraceae bacterium, assembly GCA_036549705.1. GTDB lineage: Bacteria > Bacillota > Clostridia > Oscillospirales > Acutalibacteraceae > CAG-964. The sequence goes on from JAXKHT010000022.1 coordinate 12,093, forward strand.
GCCACGCTAATTAACATTTTACTTATTTGGCTTGTAGCTTCCTTTTAGGGATACACTTCTATTAAATACAAGATTATCTGGTGTAGAGTCTTTGCTGTCTAAACAGAAATAGCCTAAACGCATAAACTGGAATGATGCAGGTGGAACCAATGATTCTATAGACTTTTCTGTTTTACAGTTTTTAAGAACTACCAATGACTCTGGGTTAATGTAGTCTAAAAAGTTTTTATCACCAGTGTCTGGGTCTGGTACTGTAAACAGGTTGTCATACAATCTTACCTCTGCATTTGCACAGTTGTTGGCATCTACCCAGTGAATAGTAGCCTTAATTCTTCTGCCGTCTGGTGTATTACCGCCTCTTGTTTCTGGGTCATACTCGGCATAAACCTCTACAACCTTACCGTTTTCATCTTTCTTACAGCCTGTACATTTTACAACATAAGCAGATTTTAGACGAACCTCGTTTCCTGGGAACAGTCTGAAATACTTTTTAGCAGGCTCCTCCATAAAGTCCTCTGCCTCTATATAACACTCTCTTGTAAAGGTAATCTCTCTTTCGCCGTCCTCTGGGCGGTTAGGATTATTCTCTACAGTAAAGGTTTCTGTTTTATCTTCAGGATAGTTAGTGATAATCAGCTTAATTGGGTCTAGCACTGTCATTACACGCTGTGCTGTTTCGTTAAGGTCTTCACGCAAGCAATACTCTAAAAAGCCTAAATCTACAATAGAATTTACTTTAGAAACGCCTATTCTGTCGCAGAAATTACGAATAGAAGCAGGTGTATAGCCTCTTCTTCTTAAACCACACAATGTAGGCATTCTTGGGTCGTCCCAACCCTTTACATAGCCCTCTTCAACTAAAGCTCTTAGCTTTCTTTTACTCATAACAGTATTGTTTATACCCAAACGAGCAAACTCTATCTGTCTTGGCTTTGCAGGTAGAGTTACATTGTTGATAACCCAATCATACAAAGGTCTGTGGTCTTCAAACTCCAGTGAACATAAAGAGTGTGTTATACCCTCTAGTGCATCTTCAATAGGGTGAGCAAAGTCATACATTGGGTAAATACACCACTGGTTGCCTGTGCTGTGGTGTTTAATGTGGTTAATTCTGTATATAACAGGGTCACGCATATTAAAATTACCAGAAGCTAAATCTATTTTAGCACGCAGAGTCATTGCTCCGTCCTGAAATTCACCGTTTTTCATTCTTTCAAATAAATCAAGACTTTCCTCTATAGGTCTGTCACGATATGGACTTGTTGCAGGAGTAGATAAGTCACCACGGTGGGCTCTCATTTCCTCTGCGTTAAGCTGACAAACATAAGCAAGACCCTTTTTAATCAGCTCTACTGCTGCATCATACATTTTTGGGAAATATTCGGAAGCATAGTAAAATCTGTCGTCCCAAGTAAAGCCAAGCCACTTAATGTCCTCTTTAATAGCATCTACATACTCTACATCTTCTTTAGTTGGGTTTGTGTCGTCCATTCTAAGGTTGCACATACCATTGTATTTTTCGGCTGTACCAAAATCTATGCAAATAGCCTTTGCGTGGCCAATGTGTAAATATCCATTTGGCTCTGGTGGAAAACGAGTATGCACAGTTTTACCCTCAAACTGACCACCCTGTGCTATGTCCTCATCTATAAAATCGTGTATAAAATTGCAGTTGCCTAACTGCTCTTCGTTTTTTATTTCTTCAGCCATTGTTTTTACTCCTTAACTAAAAGTTTACACACCTAACTTTTCAAGACCAATATTAAGTCTTTTCAGTGATTCTTCTCTGCCAAGAATATCTAAAATCTCAACAGCACCACCAGGTGTTACCTTTTTGCCTGCTACTGCAATTCTTGCAGGCCACATTACTGTACCGTTTTTAACCTCAAGCTCTGTTGCAAGGTTAATTAAACAATCGTGTATAGTGTCTTTATTCCAATCAGTTAAAGCTGTTAGCTTGTCTGTTACAGCCTTTAGCATTGTTGGAGAATTTTCTAAGTTTGTTTTACTCTTTTTATTAACAAACATATCCACTTCATATTCTGGAAGCTCGTTAAAGAAATCTATCATTTCAGGAATTTGATTAAACTTTGTAACACGCTGGTGCAAAATATCTGTTACCTTACCCCAGTCAAGCTCTTTGCTGGTAATTGCCTGATTATAGTATGGCATAGCATTTTCTGTAAATTCCTGTGCAGGCATATTACGGATATACTCACCGTTAAACCACTCCAGCTTGTTATAGTCGAATATAGATGGTGACTTGCTGATACCCTTAACGCTGAAAGCCTTGCCTAGCTCTTCAAGTGTAAATATTTCTTGATTATCAGACGGACACCAACCAAGCAATGCAACATAGTTGATAATAGCCTGTGGCAAATAGCCCTCGTTTATTAAATCCTCAAAGCCTGTAGAGCCGTGTCTTTTAGACAGCTTAGCAACATTGCCTTCTTCGTCCTTACCCATAATTAAAGGCAGGTGGATATATGTTGGAACATCCCAGCCAAATGCCTCGTATAGCAAATTGTATTTTGGTGTAGAGCTTAAATACTCGCAACCACGAACAACGTGGGTTATATTCATAGTGTGGTCATCTATAACATTTGCAAAATTATATGTTGGGAAACCATCTGTTTTAATAAGAATTTGGTCTTGAAGCTCACTGTTTTCAACAGTAATCTCTCCAAATACAGCATCTGTAAAGGTTGTGCTACCCTCCAGTGGCATTTTTTGTCTTATAACATATGGTACACCCTCTGCAAGAAGTCTGTCAATTTCCTCCTGTGGCAGGTCACGACAATGACGGTCATAGCCACCGTTTGGCTCGTCCTCACTTTTTAGGCTGTCTAGCCTTTCTTTTGTACAGAAGCAACGGTACGCCTTGCCCTGTTGTATAAGCTGTTCTGCATAAGGCTTGTACATATCAAGTCTTTCACTTTGAACATATGGACCACAATCCTTAGGCTTGTCTGGGCCTTCGTCGTGGTTAAGACCTGCTGTTGCAAGAGTTTTATATATAATATCAACAGCACCCTCTACATATCTTTCTCTGTCTGTGTCTTCTATTCTAAGTACAAAGTCGCCACCTTGACTTTTGGCAACCAAATATTCATACAATGCTGTTCTTAAATTACCAATATGCATAAAGCCAGTAGGACTTGGGGCAAATCTGGTACGAACCGTTTTGTTACTCATAAAGGTATCCTCTTTCTGTTTTTTATATTTTAATCTATACATTTAATATTATAGCAAAAAATATAAGGCATTAAAAGAGTATTGGGAAAATTTTATAGCAGAAAATATTTTTTAAGAAAATAAATTTTGCACACAGTTCCTTTGTTTATAAAATAATGGCATTAATATTTTATAAAAATAGCTTTTAATTTATAAATTTGTAATATTTTATCCTAATAATTTTAAGTTTAATTATGTGTGAAAATTCATTTAAAATGGGGTTGATTCTTAAAGTGTAAAAAATAAATGTAAATTAATGTGCAATATTAACAATGGTTAAGGAGTGTTGTACAAAAAACTATTAGATAATTCATATATTTTTATTGCTAGACAGTTCACCTAAAATATTGTAATATTATAAGTGATGATTGTAAGATAAATTAAACTTAAAAGAAAGGGAGAAGATTTATGACAAACTTACAAAATTTTTCAAAAAAGGCAATAGCTATTGCTTTGACAATGGTTATGATGCTATCTCTAATGATGGTAGCAGGAACCAGCAAGGCTAGTGCACTATCTGTTAACGGCGTTACAATGCCACAAACATCAAAGGCTAGTATTAAGGTAAACAAGGGTGACCTAGTTACTTACTGGGTAGAGCTAACTGTACCAGACGCTAAGGCTACACCTATTATTGCTTGGCTACTAGACGTAAAGTACAACAGCAGTATTTTTGCTGTAGACGCAGACTTTGCAAATGGTAAGAAACTAGCTTGTGGTGACGCAGCTGTAGATTACGCAACAGGTGCTTCTAAAACAGAGGCTCCACTACCAGGTGGCAATCAGGTTATTGCTAACTTTAACAATGCAGGCACAGTTACAATTATGGACGCTATCCCAATGGGTAGCCTAGGTCTAGAGGGTAAGACAACAAAGTTGTTCTGCCTAAGATTTAAGGCTATTGCAAGTGGTACAGGCACAATTTACACACAGATGTCTGATGTAACAGACGATAACATTGAAACAGTTGCTATTAGCAACAGCAACTTTGTACAGAAGTATAAGGTTGATGCTATTGGTACACCAGAAGTAGAAGTTAAGTCAGACGCTTACTATGTATCTGAGGTTGACGGTCTATTTGACCTAAAGCTAAGCAGTGTTGGTACAGGTAAACTAAGTGCTGAAATGGCTCTACAGGCTGGTACATACAAAATCAAGCTAAACAACTACGGTACACTACTTGGTTATACAAAGACAGTTACAGATGCAACTGCAGCTGGTCTAACATGTAAGGCTTCATACGCTGGTCACATTACATTTAATGCTACTGGTGGTGTTTATAAGTTCCAGGTAACTAAAAGCACAAACACACTAGTTATTAAGAAGATGGACACACTACCATCACATTACCTAGTTGGTGATGTTCACACTGTTCTACAGCCAGTTGAGGGCAGACCTCTAGCAGTTGGTTCAACATACCTAGAAAAGGGTACATATAAGATTAAGGTTTCTGCAAATGATGTAGTACTAGGTTACGGTAAATCAGTTACAGATAAGACATCTGGTTCTCTAACAATGAAGAGTACTTATGGTGCATATGTAACTCTAACTGCAACAGGTGGTACATATACATTCACATTTAACACAAAAGAGAATAAGCTACAAATCAACCACATTCCAGTTCAGAACGAAGCTACAAACGATGTACACATTTCTGGTGACTTTAAGCTAGTTCTTGACGACAATGACGGTGCTTATGTAAATGCTACAGGTAAGGTTACTCTAGCTGAGGGTGCTTACTCATTCAAGGTTTATAACTATGGTACAGCATACACAGCAGGTGTAAAGATTACAGATGAAGGCTCAAAAGACCTAAAGAGCACATTTACATCACCAGTAACACTAATTGTTTCAGGTGGTACATATAAGTTTACATTCAATAAGACAACAGGTAAACTAACTGTTGAAAAGCAGTAATCTGTTCAAAGTTTGGTTGAATAAGTCATAATTTATCCCCTTACTACTTAAAATAGGTAGTAAGGGGATTATTGTATATAATAATATGTGTGTAAATTGTACAGCATTGTGCAGTGGGCAACATATGGAATACTGTAAATAAAAAACGCTACTTAATAACCATAATACTCTTTCATTTCTAACAAGTAGACAGCTTTTCGGCATATTTTTCACCTGATTTCATAGCCTTGCTGTGGTATGTTATTGGTCAGATAAAAAATGTTGGAAAATCTTATCCACTATTTAGAAACGAAAGAGTATAAAAGGTTATAAGTAGCGTTTAGTCTTATGAGAACAATGAATTTATAAATAATAACAATAAATACAGCACCACAAGCACAGGAATTAAAGTTATTAGTATAGAAGATATAGCTTTTGACAGCTTTGTACCTTTCTTATTTAATATGTAAATTGGAAATAATATAACCGAGCAAACAGCAAAGATTATAAATGGATATAATACTCCGTCCCAAAAAGAACCGCCCCAAATCATAGTGTTGGCAATACCTCTAACTATACAAATAACCAGCAATATGCAGATTGCAATAGGTATGCCATATTTTTTGCGAGATTTCTTGAAATCGTGAAAAAACACATTTTTCCATACTCCATCAAAAATACCAGCTTCGTACATAGCATAGTCCTTGCATATGTCTGCAAACTTTTCTCCTTTTTCTTCCGCAGTGGTAATGTCATTCCATAAACGGTCTTGATTTAATGTTGCAAAGGATTCATTTTCTGTAGTAAGTGTTTTAGTTATAGTTAAAGCCCCCTGCAAATTTTTAATTTCATTTTCCAATCTGCTAATGTTCTCTAATGCTACTTGAGAAAGTGAAATTTCTCCCTTTTGCATTAAAGAAATTTCTTCCACAGAAAAACCAAGTTTTCTCAAACTTAAAATCTTCTTTAACTCTGCAACATCTTCCTCGCTGTAGTTGCGGTAATTGTTTTCTTTTCTTTCCGGATTAATTAATCCCTCTTTTTCATAATAACGAATGTTGGAACGAGAAACTGAAAGTAACTTTTCAACCTCTTTTATTTCCATTTTGACCACCTCCAAGCATAGTTATACAGTATAAACCTTGTTTACAGTCAAGGTTTTTTTTGAAATTTTTTATATTTTATCATAAAATTTTATCCTTTGTTCAATTTCACGCACTTTTTACATTAATATTATAAAAAAAGATGTGGGCTGTGGTATAATTATTACAGCCCATTTTTATGAAAGGTATGTATGTATTATGATTTACATTGTAGAAGATGATGTTGATATAAGAGAGCTGGAAAGCTATGCCTTGAAAAATTGTGGATATGAAATTTGTGCTTTTGAAGAAAGTACAGAATTTTACAAGGCTTGTCAGGATAGAATACCTAAACTGGTATTGCTTGATATTATGTTGCCCAACGAGGACGGCTTGTCTATTTTAAGAAAAATTAGAGAAAACCAAAATATGATGAATACTCCTGTAATTATGGTTACTGCAAAAACCTCAGAGTTGGACAAGGTTAAAGGCTTGGATATGGGTGCAGATGACTATATAACAAAGCCCTTTGGTGTAATGGAGCTTGTTTCCCGAGTAAGAGCCTTGCTTCGCAGATGCGAAAGAGCAGAGGTATATTCAGCTGTACTTGAATATGGCAACATAAAACTAGATGATAATAAACATCAGGTTTCAGTAAACGACCAAATTTGTGTGCTAACCTTTAAGGAGTACGAGCTATTAAAATATTTGCTTGTTAATAAAGACGTAGTTGTAACCAGAGAAGCACTGCTGGAAAAGGTATGGGGGTTTGACTATACAGGTGAAAGCAGAACGGTAGATGCTCACATAAAAACACTTCGCCAAAAACTTGGTGAAAGTGGTAGTGTAATTAAAACTATTCGACATGTGGGTTATAAAATGGGGGATTAATATTTGAAGCTGAGAACAACCTTAACAAAAAATCTTGTTGTTATTTCGGGCATATCCATATTGCTTACTGCTGTATGCTGTTGCGTTGCCAGTTGGATAGCCTTTTCACAGCAAGCCTACAGCGATTTGTCAAATTATTGTCAGGTTGTAAAGGATTATTATGAAACAGAGGGAGAACTGGAAAATTTTCAAGCATTAATTTTAAGTGATTACAGATTAACTGTAATAGATAATACAGGGAATGTTCTGTACGAAAGTACAAAGGGCTTATCTGAAGAAAAAATGGTAAATCATATAAAACGTCCAGAAATAAAACAGGCATTGGAAAACGGAGTAGGAGAAAGCACAAGATATTCTGAAACATCTAAAAATGTGGTTTGTTATTACGCTATAAAAATGGATAACGGTAATATTATCCGTGTAAGCAAGGCTTCAAGAAATTTCTACAGCCTGTTTTATTGGACAGTGATTATTGTTGTAGCTATGTGTTTATATGTACTTATTTTTTGCTTATTAATTTCCAGTAGATTTACAAAGAGGATTGTAGCACCTTTTGTAAATATGAATTTTGAAACCATAAATAAAAATAGTGTTATTTATGACGAGCTAAAGCCATTTACCGATACTATTATTTCTCAAAAAAGGAAAATAAGAAATCAATTTGCAGATTTACAGGAAGAAAGAGATAAGATTAATACTCTTATTTCTAATATGCAAGAAGGTTTTATTATGTTGGACATAGATAAGGTTATTCTTGTAGAAAACGAAAGTGCAAAAAGATTACTAAAAACTAAATATAACAACAACCAAGGCAAAAATATGCTAGAGGTGTATTATAATGACACCCTTTTGGAGAGCATTAACAAAGCCACCAAAGGGGAAAGCAGTGACACTGAGATAAAGCTGAACAAAAAAACTATAAGACTTTATGTAAACCCTGTTTTATCCTGTGGAGAAACAGTTGGAGTAATTTGTCTGTTGCTGGATATAACAGAGAAAAAGAAAACAGAAAAGCTACGCAGAGAATTTACAGCTAATGTTACACACGAGCTGAAAACACCATTAACATCAATTTCTGGCTATGCAGAAATGATTGAAAATGGTATGGTGTCTAGCGAAGATGATATGCGTCGCTTTGCAGGCAGAATTCATAAGGAGGCAGGCAGACTTATAAGCCTAATAGCAGACATAATGAAGCTGTCTAAAATGGACGACAATGCATATCAAATACAAGATGTTAAAAAAGTAAACCTAAAGGATATGGTTTGTGAATCTATTCTTGGATTAGAAATGGCAACCAAGAAAAACAATGTAACATTTGAAACCCACCTACAGGATTTATATTGCACAGGTAACGAAACACAACTGTACGAGCTGGTGTTTAATCTTTGTGACAACGCAGTAAGGTACAACAAACCTAATGGTAAGGTTTTTGTTACATTAAAACAAGAAAACCAAGCCCCTGTTTTAATAGTAAAGGATACAGGAATTGGCATAGATAAGAAGCATCAGCAAAGAATTTTTGAACGCTTTTATCGTGTTGACAAAAGTCGCTCTAAGGAAACAGGTGGAACAGGCTTAGGTTTGGCTATTGTTAAGCACATAGCAGAGCTTCATAATGCAAAAATAACAATAAACAGTCAGCTTGGCGAGGGTACAGAAATTATAGTTTCTTTTTATACAAACAAATTAACAACAGAGTCAAATTAAAAGTTAATTCTTTCCTAAATAATAACAGGCAACAGCTTAACCGCTATTGCCTGTTATTGCTTTTATTATTCGGGGTTTACCCCAACTATTAACATACAGCTTTTTCGTTTTGAGATTACCCAAATTATTGACACATAGCTAACAAAAAAGCACAGAGCTGAAAATGCTCTGTGCTTTTGTAATTAGTCTATTTCAACTATTACTTTTGTATTGCTTCTGACAGCGGTAGATCTTGCAATAGTACGAATAGCCTTTGCTATTCTGCCCTGCTTGCCTATAATTCTACCCATATCTTCTTCTGCAACGTGCAGATGGTAAACAATTACGCCTTCTTCGTTAGGTTCGTCAGCGTCAACTTTTACACATTCAGGACTATCAACAAGCCCCTGTGCAATAGTAATTAGTAGTTGTTCCATTATTAATCTCCTTCAATATATAGGAATTACTCACCTAATACATTGTACTTGTTGAATAGAGACTTAACAGTGTCAGTCATCTGAGCGCCGTTAGCAATCCACTTCTTAGCCTTTTCTGAATCAACCTTTACGTCAGCTGGCTCAACCATTGGGTTGTAATAACCAATCTCCTCGATGAAACGACCATCTCTTGGGTATCTTGAATCTGCTACTACTACACGATAGAAAGGAGCCTTCTTAGCACCCATTCTTCTTAGTCTGATTTTAACCATTACTTTCACCTCCGAAAATTTTCAAAACTTATATCTTCACCAATCTCTTGGATGAATACTAACTTTATAACAATATGCAAATGTTATATGGGGCTTACTTACCAAATGGCAAGTTACCTGTTCCGCCCATTGGTGGCATTCCACCGCCAAGACCAGGCAGGTTTTTCATACGGCGTTTGCCTTTTTTGCCACCCAGTTGCTTCATAACCTTTTGCATTTGCTCAAACTGCTTTAACAGCTTGTTAACCTCTTCTACCTTCATACCACAACCTGCTGCAATTCTCTTTTTACGAGATGGATTTATGATAGAAGGTTTTTCTCTCTCCTGTGGAGTCATAGATAGAATAATAGCAGCGTTTCTGTCTAATATTCTGTCATCTATATCCATACCGTCCAGCTTACCCATATCAACACCAGGAATTTTAGAAAGTATGCCTTTAATTGGCCCCATTCTTCTTATCTGGTCAAATTGGTCAAGCAGGTCGTTAAGGTCAAATTTATTCTTAGCCAGCTTTTTAGCCATTTCTTCAGCTTTTTGCTGGTCTAGCTTGTCTTCTGCTTCTTCAATAAGAGTAAGCATATCGCCCATACCAAGAATACGACTTGCCATTCTGTCTGGGTGGAATATTTCCAAATCTCCCAGCTTTTCGCCTGTACCTGCATATTTAATAGGCTTACCTGTTACAGCTTTTACGGAAAGTGCAGCACCACCTCTGGTGTCACCGTCCAGCTTTGTAAGAACAACACCTGTAATATCAAGCAAATCGTTAAAGGATTTTGCTACATTTACAGCGTCTTGACCTGTCATAGAGTCAACAACCAACAGAATTTCCTGTGGGTCAACCTCTGTTTTTATATCTTTAAGCTCGCCCATTAAGGCTTCATCAATATGAAGTCTACCGGCTGTATCCAAAATAACTACATCGTGACCGTAATCTCTTGCGTGTTTAATAGCTTCTTTTGCTATTGTAACAGGGTTTGTTTGTCCCATTTCAAAAACAGGAACATCAACGCTTTTTGCTACTACCTTTAGCTGTTCAATAGCCGCAGGTCTGTAAATATCGCAGGCAACAGCCAAAGGTCTGTGACCCTCTTTTTTCAACATTTTAGCCAACTTACCTGTATGTGTTGTTTTACCAGAACCCTGTAAACCACACATCATAATAACTGTTGGTGGTTTAGACGCCCACTTTATTCTTACTTCTTCGCCACCCATAAGTGCTGTAAGCTCTTCGTTTACTATTTTAATAACCATTTGGGCAGGAGTAAGACTTTCCATTACATCAGAGCCTATTGCTCTTTCTGTAATTTGGTTTGTAAAGTCCTTGGCTACCTTATAGTTTACATCAGCCTCCAGCAAAGCAAGACGAACCTCTCGCATGGCTTCCTTTACATCTTTTTCTGTTAGCTTACCCTTTGAACGCAATTTTTTGAATGCAGCTCCCAGTTTGTCAGATAAACCCTCAAATGCCAAGGAAATCACCCTTTCAATTAAAAATTAAAAACAATTTCTTATGTTAATAATTGCCTCTTCTGCGTTATTGCACTCTGCAAAAATTCCTACGCTGTGGCAATCTTCGTTATTTTCGCTATATATATTACTTACAGCATCATCAATCAATTCCAGCTGTTCTCTTATATATTGCCATTTGGCATAAAGCCCCAACTTGCTTTCAAGCTCCTCTAAAAAAGCCTCGCTTCTTTTAATGGTGTCGTGTACACCTTGACGAGTAATTCCAACAATATCAGAAATCTCCCTAAGGGATAAATCGTCATTATAATAGTATGTCATAATTTCAAGCTGTTTTTCTGAAAGTAGCTGTCCGTAAAAGTCCAGCAATAATGAAGTTGTAAGCTTGTTATCCAAGTTGCTCACTCGCTTTCGTTATGCTGTAAAGCAATAATCTTTACACCGTCAAATATTATACTTGATATTGCAATCGTTGTCAAGTATAAATATTGACACATTATATATAGTGTGCAAATTTTATTTTAAATTAGCCAAAGTATTAAATTAATTTAAAGGTTAATAATATATTTTATTTATATAAAAATTTCGTAATTATTTATATAACATCACCAAAAAGGGGTATTGCCCTTTTATTAAATTGCTGAAAATTTAGAAAAAGGGCAGAAACTTTTATAAAATAGTGACTAAAATAAAAAAATATGGTATAATTGTGAAAATTGTAATAGATAGTATTGGTGATAGCTGTATTTAGGGCAACATATAGGGTGTTTTGCAGGCTATTAAATTATTTTGTTGAAGGAGAGAAGTTATTGGAGCAAATCATTAGCATTGACCGTATTGAAAACGCTGTTGCATTGTTTGGCAGTTTTGATGAAAATATTAAAATAATTGAAAATGAGTATGCCGTTACTGTTGTTGGGCGTGACTCTGTGCTAAAGGTTGATGGTGATATTGAAAATGTAGCCAAGGCTGTAAGAGTTATTGAAAATTTGCTGGGCTTAATTAACAAGGGCGAAGCCCTAACCGAGCAAAATATAAGGTACTGCATTGCTTTAGTTAACGAGGGTAGCGAAGAAAAAATACAACGCTTGGCTGGTGATTGTATTTGCATAACAGCAAAGGGCAAGCCTGTAAAGCCAAAAACATTGGGGCAAAAAAGATATTGCACCGCTATAAAGGAAAATACCATAACCATTGGTGTTGGACCTGCCGGCACAGGAAAAACTTATTTAGCTGTGGCAATGGCTGTTACTGCTTTTAAGGCAGGAGAAATTAATAGAATAATTTTAACAAGACCTGCTGTAGAAGCCGGCGAAAAGCTGGGCTTTCTGCCAGGAGATTTGCAAAGCAAGGTAGACCCATATTTAAGACCACTGTATGACGCACTGTTTGATATGCTTGGTGCAGAAAGCTACCAAAAGTATGTGGAGCGTGGCAATATAGAGGTTGCTCCCCTTGCATATATGCGTGGTCGTACTTTGGACGATAGCTTTATAATTTTAGACGAAGCACAAAACACTACCAGAGAACAAATGAAAATGTTTTTAACACGATTAGGGTTTAACTCTAAAATGGTTATAAACGGAGATGTAACACAAATAGACTTACCAAATGGCAGTAAGTCGGGTTTAAGAGAAAGTATGAAAATACTAAAAAATATTGTTGGAATTCAGTGCGTGACCTTTTCAGACAGAGATGTAGTAAGGCACAAACTGGTACAAGATATAATAAGGGCTTACGAGAAAAACAGTGAGGAGGCAAAAGGAAAAAATGGATAAGTTACGAGTAATTATCACAAACAGTCAAAAAAAGGTAAAAATACCAACAGGACTTAGAATGTTGGTAAGACGTTGTTGCCACGCTGTATTACAGCTGGAAAAATTTAAAGGCACTGCTGAAATCAGCGTAAATTTTGTAGACAACGAAGAAATTCATAAGCTAAACAAACAGTACAGAGAAAAGGATATGCCTACTGATGTGTTGTCATTTGTTATGGGTGAAGACGGTCAGTTTGATATAGACCCAAAAACAGGGGCACAAATTTTGGGTGATGTGGTTATATCTATGGAAAAGGCAGTAGAACAAGCAGACAGATATGGTCACAGCCTACAAAGAGAGGTTGGCTATTTAACAGCTCATTCTGTTCTTCATTTGCTTGGCTATGACCACGAGGATAATATGGAAAGAGTACGAATGAGAGAAAAAGAAGAATTGGTAATGCAACAGCTTGGCTTACCTGCTTCTACAAGCTATGTAAGAGAGGATTACTAAGTATTGAAGGGCTTTATAAAGGGCTTTTATTATGCCTTTAGAGGAATTGTAGAGTGTATATGTGACCAACGTAATTTGCGAATACATATTGTAACAGCAATTTATGTGTTGTTTTTTTCCCAGTTTTACAATCTTAGTTCAGCAAAATTGGCGTTGTTAATACTGGTTATAGGTGTGGTTATCTCGCTGGAGTTAGTTAACTCTGCTATAGAAAGTGCCTGTGACGCTATTACAAAAAAAGACAACCCTATGATAAAAGTTGCAAAGGACGCAGCCGCAGGTGCTGTGCTTGTAATGGCTGTGGGTGCTGTTTTTGTGGGAGTGCTATTTTTTGCAGATTTTGATATTCTGCTGGAAATAACTGTTTATCTTTGCAGTACACCAGAAAATCTAACAGCCTTTGTTTTAAGTCTGCTTGCCTCTGTACTTTTTATTATAATTGGGCCAAGAGGAGTAGTTGACAATATACACGAAATAATACAACTAAGGCAAGACCTTGCACAGGACATCAACGACACAAATGCAGACAATCTGCAAGATAAATAATTATCACAAAAAGATGTTACAGGTGTAATCAAATTTCAAAAAATATTTTATATGGTATGTATTTATGGTATAATTGTTGTGTATAAACTGTAACAATTATACCATTTTTTATGGAGGAAAATATGACAGAGAATTTTAACGATAAATCTGCTTTTATAGCAATAGTAGGAAGACCAAATGTAGGAAAATCTTCAATATTAAATAAAATGCTGGGTCAAAAAATTGCAATAGTATCCAGCAAACCACAAACAACAAGAACAAGAATTATGGGTGTACTTACAGAGGCAGAAACCCAGCTTGTGTTTATAGATACCCCTGGTATACACAAGCCAAGAACAGAGCTTGGAAAATATATGGTAAAATCAGTTAACGAGTCTGTATCCGGTGTAGATGCCTGCCTGTTGGTAACAGAGGCTTGCAGAGATATAACAGATACAGAGCTTAAACTTATGGAAAAGTTTAAGTCTATGGACGTTCCTGCAATTTTGGCTATAAATAAAATAGACACAGTAAAGGAAAAAAGCGACCTAATGCTACAAATAGCACGATACAGCGAAAAATTCGACTTTGACGCTGTTATTCCTGTGTCTGCACAAACAGGCAGTGGCATAGACCAGCTAAAGGACGAGCTAAAAAAACTTGCACAAGAGGGCGGACACCTATTTGACGAGGACACCCTAACAGACCAACCAGAGCGTGTTTTAGCAGGTGAAATGGTTCGTGAAAAAATGCTAAGACTTTTGGATAAGGAAATTCCACACGGTACAGCAGTTGTAGTGGAACGAATGAAAACCAGAGATGATAAAAATATAATCGACATAGACGCAACTATTTATTGCGAGCGTGACAGCCACAAGGGTATTATTATCGGCAAACAGGGTGCTATGCTGAAAAAAATCGGCACATATGCCCGTCAGGATATGGAAGCCTTTTTCGATTGCAAAATTAACCTAACCCTGTGGGTAAAAGTAAAAGAAGACTGGCGTAACCGCCAAGGCTTGCTAAGAAGTTTCGGCTTTGATAAAAACGATTTTGAGTAAATAAGGAACCATTAAGGAACTAATAAGGAACTAATAGTGAACCATTAGCGAACTAATAAGGAACTAATAAGGAACTAATAGCTAACTGGCAACAAACGTAGTTGTTTATAGGTATTTTTTGATGGTTATAAGATTGTGTAAAGATTGGAGGTAAAGGAAAAATGAACAATGGTTTGGATAATAATGGGATAACTACACTGAATTTTGGTGAAATGTCTACAGGCATAACAACAAGCGTGTTAACTAATTTAGTAGAAAATGTAGCAAGTAAAGTGTACCAAAAGGCAAAAGGTGTTGTTGTTAATTCTGTAAAAAAGCGTGAAGTAGATATTGGAACTGCTTTTAGAGAATATTTAGAATATTCTGTAACTATACACAACGAAATAAAAACATTGCTTTATAAAGATACACCTAAGCCAATATATTCATTTTATGAATGTGTGGGTTTGAGAACAGGTAGGTATAAAATAATAGATACCTCCGATATTAATAATGTGCTGGCAGTAGGTAATAAATTGATTGTGTCAGGTACTGGTGGATGTGGAAAAAGTGTTATGCTGAAGCACTTCTTTTTAAATACAGTGCGTAATACAGACTATATACCTGTGTTAATTGAACTGCGTGGTTTAAATGATTACCAAAAGCAAGACCTAAATCTTGAAGAATACATATACAACAGAATGAAAATACTAAAGTTTAAGCTGGAAGAGGAATATTTTAAATATAGCTTAGAAGCAGGGTGTTATGTAATATTGTTTGATGGTTTTGATGAGGTTAAAAACCAGTTATCCCAAAAGGTTACAAAACAAATATTTGAGTTAAGTGAAAAGTATCCAAATAATTATTATATTGTATCTTCAAGACCGTTAGATGAATTTATTGGTTGGAGTCAGTTTAAAGAACTAAGATCGTTGCCATTGTCAAAGGAACAGGCTTTGAGTTTGATAAATAAATTAGATTATGAGCCAAATATAAAATCTAAGTTTTATGATGAATTAGAGGATAATTTATTTGATAAGTATAAAACCTTTGCCTCTAACCCATTACTATTGACTATTATGTTGTTAACATTTGAAGGCAGAGCATCTATCCCTGATAAGGTAAATGATTTTTACGCTGAAGCATTTTCTGCTCTTTTTCATAAACACGATGCAACAAAAAGTGGGTATAAAAGGGAAATTTTGTCCAAACTTGGTTATGAAGATTTTAAGACTGTATTTTCCTATTTTTGTTTCAAGTCTTTTTTCAACTCTGATTATGAATTTTCCTATGATAAGATACTTGAATATATAGGAATGGCGAAGAAGAAATCAGTTATAGATAAAGAATTTGATTCGAAAGATTACTTAACGGACTTAACTAATGCTGTATGTGTGATTGTCCACGAGGGGCTTGATTATATATTTACACACAGATCTTTTCAAGAGTATTTTGCGGCATTGTATACAACGCAATTAGATGATGATACACAAAAGCGTTTTTTGAGAAAGTGGCTACAAGAAAATAGCCATAGAACAACAAGCACATACTTGGATATGTTGTATGAATTACAATCCAAAAGATTTATAAGAAACATAATTTCTCCTGTCTTAAGAGAGTTGGAGAACTTATATGAACAAAATGAGAAATCCGATGAATGGCTAATTCAATTTTTATATGATGGAGTTGGATTGTCATATAATATTCAAAACGGTAAAAAAGTATGTGCAGCTTATATAAGGGAAAATTATTATTTTGAGATTATTTCAAAAGTTTGTAGTGTTGGGAACTACAAAAATAATAGACTTCAATGGGAACTTTCACAGATAAGGGAAAAACAAGAGAATTTAATTAGGATTTTAGAGGAAGTGTATAATTTAAATGCAGAGAATGATGATGGACCAATATGTTTTGATATACTGAAGGAAGACGGATATATGGCGGAAACTATATTAGGTTTGCAATGGATTGTAGACCGATACCATTTTGCTGTTAATTTTGTTAATGAGTTTGAAAACCAATCTTTAAGTGAAACAGATAGTTTTGATGATATGTTAGACGCATTGTAAGCTATAAAATTTATAAAGTAATAAAAATGATACATTTTATAAAGGTACTTGGCTTAAAATACTATGTTAAGCCATAAATTGTAAAAAATTTCTTCTACAAATTACACCCTATACTAACAACAAAAAAAGGTATACTGTAAACATAGGTTGTTTCTTAACATATAATTATGTTACAGTTAACAGCTGAAATTTATAGGGGTGTGTAATAATGGATATTTATGATGCATGGTCTAATTTTATAGAAACTGGCAGTGTAATGGATTATTTGCGTTACACCTCACTTAGAGATTCAAAAAACAATTTTCCTGAATATTATAACGATACAGAGGATTATTTACAGGAGGACGATGATGAAAATCTCCACAGACGGACTGATAATAGGAGAACAGAATATTGGTGATCAGGACCGTTTGATAACAGTGTTGACACGAAAAAAAGGAGTAATTAGAGCCTTTGTAAAAAATTGCAGAAGTTTGAAAAGTGCAAAGGGTTCTGCAACCAGACTGTTGTGCTATTCCCGATTGATATTGTATGTCAATCGGGACAGTTACATAATTGATGATGCAGTATGTGAAGAAATGTTTATAAAGCTAAGAACAGATATTGTAAATATGTCACTTGCCCAGTATTTCTGCCAGCTTGCTGGTTATTTAGCCCCCAGAGAAACCCCAGCAGAGGATTTTTTACGCCTTATGCTTAACGGTTTGTATCTGTTATGCAATCAAAAACGCCCAAACAGTATTATTAAATCTGCCATAGAGCTTAGAAGTATGTGCTACAGCGGTTATATGCCAGACTTGGTTTGCTGTGATGAATGTAAGTGCTATGAAAATGAGGATATGCACTTTTTACCTAAATCTGGTAAGCTGATTTGTGGTGATTGTTTAAGTTTATCAAAGGAATACAGTATAAAAATAGGTATGGGCGTTACAACAGCAATGCGACACTGTATATATGCAGAATTTGATAAAATGTTTAATTTTAAGCTGTCTGATGACGGTATGGAATTGCTTGAAAGATGTGCCGAGGAATATTTGCTTTTTACCACAGAGCATAGCTTTCAAACCTTGGATTTTTATAAGGTAATGCGACAATAATAAATATAGAAAGATATATCGGAGAAATAAAATGAATAAAAACTTAAAGGCATTAGAGCTTGATAAAATATTAAAAAAGCTTGCAGAAGAAACAGCCTTTGCAGACGCACAGCAGTCGGCGTTACAGATAACACCGGCAAATGACCTTTACACAGTTAATAAGCTGTTAAAACAAACTGACGACGCTTATGTTTTAAGTGGCAGATTTGGCTCACCCTCTTTTGGTGGCATAACAAATGTTGTAAACAGTTTAAAACGTGCAGAGGCAGGCGGTTGCCTTACAATGGGAGAACTGCTGAAAATAGCCGAGGCATTGCGTGTGCTTAGAGGCTTAAAGCAGTGGCGAGAAAAATGTGCAAATATAGAAACTGTGCTGGATAATCATTTTAACGCCATTACAGCTAATAAAGGGTTAGAGGAAAAAATATTTACCAGCATTATTTCAGATGAAGAAATGAGCGATATGGCGTCAGTTACTCTGTCTGCTATTCGTAAAAAAATAAAACAAACCTCTGCAAAGGCAAGAGAAGTTCTGGACAAAATGGTGCGTTCTCAAACCTATCAAAAATTTTTGCAGGAGCCTATTGTCACTATTAGAGATGGCAGATATGTTGTGCCTGTAAAAGCAGAGTGCAAGGGCGATGTCCCTGGCTTGGTTCACGATACTTCCTCCAGTGGTGCTACTTTGTTTATAGAGCCTATGGGAGCAGTAGAAGCCAATAACGCTGTAAAGGTGCTAAAATCTAAAGAGGAAGCAGAGATTGAGAGAATTTTATTTGAGCTGTCTGCAATAACAGGAGAACACGCTGAAAATATTATAAACAGCTATCATATTGCAACACAGCTTAATGTAATTTTTGCAAAGGCTTCTCTTGGATATAAAATGAAGGCTAGTATGCCTATAATGAATGATAATGGCGTTATTAATCTAAATAAAGCAAGACACCCATTAATAGATAAAGACAAGGTTGTACCTGTTAGTGTGTATTTGGGAGAAAGCTTTAATTCTCTTGTTATTACAGGCCCTAATACAGGTGGTAAAACAGTAACACTAAAAAACATTGGTTTGCTTACTGCTATGGCTATGTGCGGTTTAATGATACCGGCAGGAGATGAAAGTAAACTATCGGTATTTAATAAAATACTGGTGGATATTGGTGATGAGCAAAGCATAGAGCAATCTCTGTCAACCTTTTCTGCCCATATGACAAATATTGTGCAAATATTAAAGGAAACAGATGAAAACAGCCTTGTTCTTATAGACGAACTTGGTGCAGGTACCGACCCTGTAGAGGGTGCCGCACTGGCTATTGCTATATTAGAACAGTTGCGTATACAGGGTGCAAAAATTGCTTCAACTACTCACTATGCAGAGTTAAAGGAGTATGCTCTTAAAAGTAAATATGTTGAAAATGCCTGTTGCGAATTTGATGTAGCTACCCTAAGACCTACCTATAAATTATTAATAGGTGTGCCAGGGCGTTCCAATGCTTTTGCTATATCAGAAAGATTGGGAATGGATAGACAACTGGTAGATAAAGCAAGAGAATTAGTGTCTGAGGAAAGCAGACAGTTTGAAGACGTTGTACAAACTCTGGAAACTCAAAGACAAACTTTAGACGAAAAAATAAGCTATGCTGAAAAAATCACACTAAAAGCACAGCAAGACAGAGAAAAAGTACAAAGAGAAATAGAACAGCTGAAAAAACAGGCAGAATACGAGCTTAAAAAAGCAAGGGAAGAAGCACAACGTATAACATCAACAACTCGTGCCAGTGCAACAGCCCTAATGGAAGAGCTTAACGACCTGCAAAAGCATAAACAGCTTACAGCTGAAGAAAAAGCTAAGCTAAGGGCAGATATACGCAATATGGAGGAAAAAGCAGACCCTATAGAAAAAGCTAAGAAAAACGATTATGTTTTACCTAGAAAGCTGAAAAAGGGTGACGATGTACTAATTTTTGATATTGACAAAAAGGCTGTAGTTCTTGAAGAACCAAACGGAGATTCTGTTCTTGTACAGTCTGGCATTATTAAAACAAGAGTAAAGCTTAGCAACCTGCGTTTGCTGGGAGAAAAGAAAAAGCCACAAGCACAGCGTTCAACTACAAGAAGTACACGCAGTAACGCAACTGTTAAGGCTGTTACCGAAATTGATTTGCGTGGCAAAACTGCTATGGAGGCTATAATGGAGCTTGACCTACAGCTGGACTCTGCTGTTCTTTCTAATATACATCAGGTTACTATAATACACGGTAAAGGCACAGGTGTTTTAAGAACAGAGGTGCATAACTATTTGAAACGCAGTAAATATGTAAGAACATACAGATTAGGTGCATTTGGCGAAGGTGACGCAGGTGTTACTATAGCAGAATTAAAATAGCAGAATTAAATTAGTTTGCTAAATAATCGAAAAGAGATGGTGCTTTGAGTAAATCTGTTAAAATAGGAATTGTAGCAATGTTTGTGGTGCTAATAATATTTGTTGCAATTCTAACTATTTGCTGTTGGCTTTACAATGCTGTAACAGATATTTCTAATGCTGATAAATTAAATACTACTGCATCTACAACTATATACAAACCAATGGTTACATCAGTTGTGTTAGGTCAGCCTCAAGAAATTACAGATGATGACATTAACGGAATAATTGCTAAAATAATAAACAGCAGTTTAATGAATGAAGCTAAGCAGAGTAATTCTGTGGTGGCTGTAAAGGGTGCGTCTTTATATACACAGGGTGGCAATACTGCAAAATTATATGTGGATTTGCAGTATAAGCAGTACAGGATTATTTTTTCAGCAGATACAAAAATTCAACTGGATACAGACTATAAAATTATAACTATCTATCTTAGTAATACAAAACTGGGTAGCCTAACGGTTCCTGTTGGCTTTGTTACAGGTAAAATAGCAAAATCTCTAACAGAAATCAATAGCAGTATTCAAGTATATAAAGATAGCATAGTTATACCGTCTGAATATAACATAGAGTTTTTAGATAAAAATGTTACACTTTATATAGCAGATTTACAACTTAATCAAGGCAACGCAACAATACAAACCAATAGTGCAATGGACGTTATTTCTCAGTTTATAGACGAAATAATTGAGGGGATATTTAATTAAGTGGATTTTTAAAGTTTAAGGTGAAAATTATGAAAGGTAAAAAAATAAAGGATATATTATCTGCGGTAATAATATGTGCTGTTTTATTAACCTTTTTGTCAGGATGTTCAGATAAAAAGGTAGATGTTACAGTGTCTAGTACTGTATCAGGAAAGGTTACAAAATCTGGTGTTATAGAGTATAATGGTCAGTATTTTATATGGGATAGAAATGGTGTTAACTACAAAAGTGATATAGATACAAAAAGCATTGTAGTTGCACATACCAGTAAGAAAAACGGTAGGGTTTTAAGTAATTTTGCTGTAACTGATGATTATGTGTTTTTTATAGGAGAATTTAAGGGCGACTCCAATATACTTTACAGAAATACAACAACTGGTCTTAAAAGAGAGAAAATCTATGTAAGAGATGTTATAAACATAGTTGGTGCTTATAATAATAAAGTTTACATAACAGATGAACAAAATGTGTTAAAATGTATAGACGGAAAAACCTGCGAGGAAGTAAGTATTTCTCTTGTAAAGGGAACTCAATTTGTCCAGAAAAATAACTGCATATTCTACAAAAATGTAAGTGGCAACCTAAAAGTGTATAATTGTGACACAGATACAATCTTTACCGAGATTTTAGGTGAAAATGTTGATAAAATTACAGCTTGCGACAATGGTATAGCCTATGTTATCAACCAATCAGCAAAAGAGGGCGAGTATAAGTATACCCAAATGTTTATGAACACCATAGAAAGTACAGTTGGTACAAGAGCAACTATAAATAGCAATCAACCAGTTGCTTTAACTACACAGGGCTTCTCTTTTGTTAATACAGACGATTCTCTTGTTGTATATAAAAATTCAAACGGAGAAATGACAGAAGAAAAAACAGCTAAAAAGGGTAAATTGGTTTACAATGGTGCTGTTGGCGGAAGTGCATACTATTTTAACGACAATATTTGTTGGAAATATGGTATAGATGCAGAGGAAAAACAACCTAAAGCAGTTGATTTTGCAAAAGCAAAGATTGATTATAATAAAGTTTTATCAGTTATAAATGAAAGCTATGTTGTTTATATTGATGCCGAGGGTTATTATGGTATGCTGAAAATATAGTTATACTTTTGTGCTATCTGTGTATATTTTTTGAATAATAGTAAATAATTTTATAAGAGTCAGGTATTTTTACTTGACTCTTAAATTTTTATTATTTTCCCCTTGACAAAAGGTAAATAAATTGATAAAATAACCAAGCTGTCACAAAACAGCCCAGTTAACAAAGGTTTTGAATATTAAAAGTTTTTTGAAAGTAATTAAAAACTTAAAAAAATTCAAAAAAAGTGTTGACAAAGGCTGAAAGATGTGATAAGATAAATAGGCTGATGAATGAGCTACAGAAAAGCTAATAAATCGGCACAGGAC
>JAXKHT010000023.1:0-9014 GCA_036549705.1 Acutalibacteraceae bacterium
ACGCATCAGACTGTAGACAAAGCACCAATATTGGGCTTTGTTTTTTTGTTTTCAGAGAGGAAATATGGTATAATAAAGGTACGGAAGTGGTGATAAAAATGCTAAATAAAACAGAAGAAAAACGAAATCAAATACAGGTATTTTGTATAGAAGAGTTAGTACCGCAAGACCACCTTTTGAGAAAAATAGAAAGAGCAATAGATTGGAGTTTCATCTATGACTTGGTAGAGAATAAATATTGTCTAGATAACGGCAGACCAAGCATAAATCCAGTAACCTTGATAAAAATACCAATAATCCAATATATGTACG
The DNA here is from genome assembly GCA_036549705.1 of Acutalibacteraceae bacterium. Lineage (GTDB taxonomy): Bacteria > Bacillota > Clostridia > Oscillospirales > Acutalibacteraceae > CAG-964. The sequence goes on from JAXKHT010000023.1 coordinate 313, forward strand.
GCATAAAGAGTATGCGACAGACAATCAAAGAGATAGAAGTAAATGTAGCATATCGTTGGTTTTTAGGCTTAGATTTAATGGATAAAGTGCCACATTTTTCAACATTTGGGAAGAACTATAGCAGAAGATTTAAAGATACAGATATATTTGAACAAATATTCAGCAGAATACTTGAAGAATGCATCAAAAATAAATTAGTAAAACCTAAAGAAGTATTTGTTGATGCCACCCATGTAAAAGCTTGTGCTAATAATAAAAAAGTAGTAAAAAAAATTGTACAACAGGAAGCATTGTTTTACGAAGAACAGTTAATGAAAGAAATTAACATCGACCGTGAAGAACATGGTAAAAATCCTTTAAAAGAGAACAACAACAAAGACAATGATAACGAAAATAACGATGCAGGTAGTAATTGTAAAGAAGAAAAATGCAGTACAACAGACCCTGAAAGTGGATGGTTTCACAAAGGAGAACACAAACAGGTCTTTGCATATTCAGTAGAAACAGCCTGTGATAAAAACGGTTGGATATTGGGATATACGGTAAACAAAGGGAATTTACACGATAGCAGAACTTTTAAAGGACTTTTTGATAAGATAAAAAATCCAAAGATAGAAAAAATAATAGCAGATGCAGGCTACAAAACACCTGCGATAGCAAAATTACTGTTAGATGAAAATATTGAGCCAATTTTCCCATACAAAAGACCACAAACAAAAGATGGATTTTTCAAAAAATACGAATATGTTTATGATGAACATTTCGATTGTTACATATGTCCCAATAACCAAGTACTAAAATATTCAACAACTAACCGAGATGGATACAGGGAATATAAAAGTTGCGGAAAAGAATGTGCCAACTGTCCCTACCTAAGCAAATGTACTGAAAGCAAAAATCATGTAAAAGTAGTAACAAGACACATTTGGGAAGATTACACAGAAACCTGTGAAGATATTCGTCACACTCGCGGAAATAAAGAAATATACAACAAAAGAAAAGAAACCATAGAGCGACTATTCGGCACAGCGAAAGAACACCATGGTTTCAGATATACACAATTAGTAGGCAAGGCTAAAATGGAGATGAAGGTCGGGCTTACATTTGCGTGCCTAAATCTCAAAAAATTAGCAATCATACTTGATAAAAGAAGGGAGAAATTCCCTGTTTTTCAACAAATTGTGCTGATTTCTAAAAAAATTACATATTTTAAAAATCAAGCAGGACTTTCTTCATTTGAAAGCCCTGCTTTGTCTACTGTCTGAGGGATTGAAGCCACTTGGCTTCAATCCCTATATTATATTAAAATATAATATCTGCCTCAATCTGCCCAAGCAAATTATATATATCCTCTTTCTCAGCCAAACCCACTGAAAATGCTGTTGCACAGCCACAGGCTGTACCTAATTTAAGTGCGTAGTTATAATCAGCTGTTTTTATATAACCAGCCAAAAAACCTGCAAGCATACTGTCACCGGCACCAACAGAATTAAGCACTTTGCCTTTAACAGTACCTATTTGTAGAATTTTTCCACTTGCTGTAACCAAAACAGCACCATCACCAGCCATAGAAACAAGAACATTTTCTGCCCCTGCTTGTTGCAGTTGCTTTGCATAATATATTGCGTCTGTTTTATTTGTAATATTAACACCAAAAAAATCGCCAAGCTCTATATGGTTAGGCTTAATTAGAAAAGGCTTGTGTTTAAGCACATTTTTTAGTAGGTCTTTAGTTGCATCTACAATACATTTTACACCTTTATCTTTTACCTGTATTAATATTTGCTGGTATATATCATTGGGTAAAGAGGCAGGCAAACTTCCTGCTAAAACTAAATAATCGCCACATTGTAGAGTATCTATTTTTTGGTACAGCTTTAACAAGTCAGTTTCGTATATATTCGGCCCACTGCCGTTTATTTCGGTTTCCTTTTCTGACTTTATTTTAACGTTAATTCTAGAGTTGCCTTTAGCTACCTTTATAAAATCAGTTGCTATACCACTGTTAGTTAACTCTTTTTCTATAGCGTCACCTGTAAAGCCTGCAATAAAACCTAAAGCAATATTGTCTACATTTAGGGCTTTAAGTACTGTTGACACATTAATGCCTTTGCCACCAAACATCATATGTTCACTTGTTGTACGGTTGATTTGCCCTGTATTTAGCTTATCTAAATATACCACATAATCAATAGATGGGTTAAAGGTTACTGTATATATCATTAAATAAAACTCCTTTTAGAAAATATTGTATATTAAATAAAAATTATGTAAAAATTTAAGTTAGTGTACGCTTATATAAAATATATTACTTATTAAAATCTTAAAAATTTGTATATGCTATATCTGTTTTAAGAAATGGATTGTCAAATATGTTGAATTTTGATAACGCTTATGGTATTATATAAAAAACTTTGTTAATATGGCTGATATTTGATACATATTATTTACCAAAATCAAATAATAATATAGGGGTGATTAAATGTACGATTCATTATTAAAAATATATCATAGCGATATAAGTAACTATAATAAATTGTATGAGAGCAGATTTAATTCTGATTTTGCGATTCATCTTAATTTTAATATTCGTAATAACCAAGCCTTTTTTATTGAAACACCGGAATTAATGAAAAAAATAATTTCAATTAATAAAATAGATAAAAATATATGGACGTTAGTTGATTATTTACCAAGGGCATCAATAACTCAATTTACTAAACGCTGTTTGATTGACGAAATCGTTTTATCAAATAAGATAGAAGGGGTACACAGTACACGAAAAGAAATTGACAGCTTATTAGCAGATTTAGAAAAGCATAACACAAAAAAACGATTTAAAGGTTTAGTTAGTAAATATAAAAAATTGATGGAAAACGAAACAATCCCCATAGATGAAGCAAAGGATATTCGTGATATTTATAATGAATTAGTACTTGACGAAGTTGTGGAGAATGACTCGAAAAATAGACCTGATGGTATACTGTTCAGAAAAGAAAGTGTAAGTGTTGTATCTCCTACAGGAAAAGAAATTCATACAGGTGTATGTCCAGAAAATAAAATAATCGAGGCAATGAATAATGCAATAGATGTATTAAAAAATGAGGATATAATAGATTTGTTTAGAATATCAATTTTTCATTATCTTTTTGGGTATATCCACCCTTTTTATGATGGTAATGGTCGTACATCTAGGTTTATAAGCAGTTATTTGTTATCCAGATGTCTAGAACCACTAATTGGTTATCGAATATCATACACTATTCAAGAAAATATAAAAGAATATTACGAAGCCTTTAAAATATGTAACGACCCACGAAACAAAGGCGATTTAACACCTTTTATATATATGTTTGTGGATATAATTCATACATCTATGGTGCAGTTAGAAAAAGCCCTTTCTAGTAGAAAATTTGCTTTGGATCGTTATTTGAGTGCGTTTACAATTTTAACAGAAAATGATAAAAAGGTTTGGAAACTATATAATTATCTTGTACAAGTAACATTATTTGCTGAATATGGATTTTCGACTAAAGAGCTTATGGATATTACAAACGAAAGTCGTAACACAGTGGCAAAAAGACTTAATGTTTTGCAGAACTGTGGTATTTTAATTGAGAAGAAAATAGGTAACGAGAAGTTTTTCACTTTAGATTTGGAAGTGGTTGATAAAATTATATTAGACAATGAACAAGTGGACTAAAATTTATTATTACTACTTGTTACAACATTGCCCAATTTCAAAAAAGTGAGCAGTACAAAATACTGCTCACTAAAAAATTAATTTAATTTAACAGATATGATAAAACCGTCTATGTTGTTGCCGTATATTTGGTAGCTATTATTTTTTGGTACAGTAACAGAGGTTTCAGTGCCAGAGTCTGCGGGTTGATAATAAACCATCCAGTTTACCAAAGATGTGTCGGTAATATATAAAGGATTATTTTGTGTATGACCTTTTAACAGGTCGATATACTCCTCTAAACACAGCTTGTTTTGCATTATGTAAAGTGCATGTGGAGTACCTACATAGCGGTAATGCCAGCTTTCGTAACCAATCATTGTTATGTTGGTTTTGTTTTCAGGATACCTTAGGATAAATCCATAATCTGCACAGTTGTTTAACATCCAGCTGTACTCACCGTCAAAATTAAACTGAGAAAAACTACCGTCTTGATTATTATAAATAGAAAAATCTACGGCATAGCCTGTTTGGTGTTCGCTATATCCTGGAATAGCTACCAACTCTTCATAGTTGCTGTCTGATGTACGGTCTTCAGAATTGTAAAGCTCTTGCTGTAGCTCTTTGTTTCGGTAAGAACTGCTTACCATAACGTTATCAATTCCAGTTTTAGCGTGAAAATCTGTAAGCATTTTTTCAAGACTCTCAACAGCAAGACTACTCATCACTACATTATAATCTGCTACATGAAAAGCAGTGTTGCCACGCTCTAATAAAGAAATTAAATCTTCACCGTCATATCTACATTCGTAATTGTTATTAACTAAAACTAAAGGGCCTGTGTGAATTTTGCTGTTGTCAATATCAACATTGGTAAAATCGGCAGGGGTAAGCCGTGTTACATTTGGTAATGATTCTACACTGCTGTTATTATGCTTTATTACAGGCCCAGCATTTGCAGCAAAAATCAACATAAAGGCAAATGCACTTATAAATATAATAAAAGCCAGTGCAACCAATATTGGGTATTTGTCTTTTCTATGTTTTTTATGTAACAAAACATTTTCCTCCGGTTAAATTTTATCAATCAATACCATTAAAGCCCTCTAGCTTTGATGTACAATGAGGACATCTAGTAGCCTCAATAGAAATCTCTGTTGTGCAGTATGGGCATTTTTTTGTGGTAGGTGCTTTAGGCTCTTCTTTCTTTTTACCTATTGTCATAACCTTGTTAATAGCCTTTACTAGTAAAAAGATAACAAAAGCCATAATCAAGAAGTTAATTACAGATGTAATAAATGCACCGTATTTAATAACAACCTGATTATCTGGGAATGGTATAGTTAATGTAAGCTGGTCAAAGTTCATTTTAGTGAACAGACCAATAATTGGTGAAATAATATTGTCTGTTAAAGAGGTTACAATAGCCTGAAAAGCTGCACCAATAATTACAGCAACAGCTAAATCCAGTACGTTACCACGCATAACAAACTCTTTAAATTCGCTAAAAAATTTTTTCATAAAATAACACCTTTCAAAAAAATCTGTCACCACCACATAAAGTTATTAAAATTTTGTGTGGTGGTGATTATAATTAGATTATAAAATAAATACAACTTTATTGCAATATAATTTATGTTAAAGTTTATATTATAGTGTCGCTTTATGGAAAATCTTTTTGCCCTTTTTTACAATAACACCATTAGCTATGGCATCTTTGCTTATTGTTGCTTTTGGGTCTGTAACCTTTTCGTCATCTATAGAGATACCGCCCTGTGTTACCAAGCGTCTTGCTTCGCCATTTGAAGCTGTAAGACCAATTTTGCACAAAAGTGCAAGTACGCCAATTTCACCATCTGTAAAGTCATTATCAGTTAGTGTAGTAGATGGCATATTTTCTAGGTTTGCTTTGTTGCCAAATAATGCTCTTGCTGTTTCTTGAGCCTTTTCTGCTTCTTCTTTACCGTGGATTAGCTCTGTTAGCTCATAAGCTAGAATTTCCTTTGCCTTGTTAAGTTCGCTACCTTCTAGCTTTGCTAATTCGTCAATTTCCTCAAGTGGCAAGAATGTAAGCATTTTTAAGCATTTAATAACATCGCTGTCATCAACATTTCTCCAGTACTGGTAGAAATCGTAAGGAGTAGTTTTTTCAGCAGATAGCCAAACAGCACCTGACTGAGTTTTACCCATTTTCTTGCCCTCTGAATTTAATAGCAAGTTAATAGTCATAGCGTAAGCATCTTTGCCTAGCTTTCTTCTGATAAGCTCTGTACCGCCAAGCATATTGCTCCACTGGTCATCGCCACCAAACTGCATATTACAACCGTATTTTTGGTATAAAGCGTAAAAGTCGTATGACTGCATTATCATATAGTTAAACTCTAAAAAGCTAAGACCTTTTTCCATTCTTTGTTTGTAGCACTCAGCAGACAACATTCTGTTAACGCTAAAGTGAGCACCAACCTCACGCAAAACCTCAACATAATTTAGCCCCATAAGCCAATCTGCATTGTTTACAAGCATAGCCTTGCCTTCTGAAAAATCAATAAAACGGCTCATCTGCACCTTAAAGCAATCTACATTATGTTGGATTGTTTCAGGTGTCATCATCTGACGCATATCTGTTCTACCAGATGGGTCACCAATCATAGCTGTACCACCACCAATAAGTGCTATTGGCTTGTTGCCTGCCATTTGCAAACGCTTCATAAGACATAACGCCATAAAATGACCTACGTGAAGGCTGTCTGCTGTAGGGTCAAAACCAATATAGAATACAGCTTTACCGCTGTTTACTAATTCTTTAATTTCTTTTTCGTCTGTAACCTGTGCAATTAATCCTCTTGCAACTAGTTCTTCGTATACTCCCATTAAAAGTATCCTCCTTAAACTAAATTATAATATTTATAAAATAAAAAAATCCCCTGTGCCAAAAAGCACAGAGGACGAATTAACAAAAATCCGTGGTACCACCTCTATTTACTGCCATAAGACAGCCTCAAAGAGTACAAACATACTCAACTGCTATAACGGGCAGACCCGGCACCGCCTACTTAGAAAACTGTTCAGCAGTATAGCTCCCAGAGGTATATTCACCACAGGTACAGTGCTGTTTTCACCAACCACAGCCTCTCTTTACTGTATTATCTGTTGCTACTTCATCTGTTCATCACCTATTGTTGTAATTATAAGTAACTTTTCTTAATTTGTCAATATATAAATAATTGTAATTTATATTAGCAATGGAATACAGTGTTAGTTGACAATAATTTTAGGTAGTAGTATACTGTTCTCAATTTTATGCAAGCAGATAAATTAACAAGAGGCTACAGATGAATAGAAAGAAAAATAATTTAAGTAACAGCAACTTAACAGAACTTATAATAACAGCTTTGTTTACAGCAATATTAGCTGTGTCAGCACAAATAATTATACCCAATGCAGTACCCTTTACATTGCAATCTTTAGGGGTGTTTTTAGCCTCTGCCATACTTGGCTGGAAAAAGGGTGTGCTTTCTGTTGTTGTATACATAATGGTAGGAGCAATAGGGCTACCTGTTTTTTCAGGCTTTCAAGGTGGACTGGGGGTATTGCTGGGGGTAACAGGTGGATATATATGGGGGTTTATTCCAACAGCTTTTATTGTAGGAATAATGTGCGAAAAGCTGGGAAGAAAAAAATTAGTATTAATAATGTCTATGGTAATTGGTCTTATAATGTGCTATATATTAGGTACAGTATGGTATAGTGTATATACCAGCACAGGGTTTATGTCTGCCTTGGCTATATGTGTAGTACCATTTATAATTGCAGATATAATAAAAATAGCAGTTGCAGTAATGATAGTAAGCAAACTTGAAAAGGTAGCACCAAAGGTGATTTTAAAAAGCAGTAAATAAAAAATAATATTAAAATAATTGTTTAACAAGGAGAAATATATGATTATAGATTTTCATACCCACAGCTTTCCAGATATTTTAGCACCAAAGGCAATAGCTTTGTTGGAAAACTCCGGTAATTCAAAGGCATTTGGCAACGGTACAGTTGCTGATTTGCTACAATCTGCCCATAATGCCAATATAGATATAAGCGTCTTACAGCCAATAGCAGTAAAGCCAGAAAATACACCTACTATAAATTTAGTAGCTAATGAAAATAATAAAATAGGTGGTATTATCTCCTTTGGCAGTGTTCACCCCTTGTATGAAGATTATAAAGAAGAGCTTAACAAAATAAAAAATCAATACAAGCTAAAGGGTATAAAGGTGCATCCTGATTTTATGGGTATTGATTTAAATGATTATAGAATGGCAGAAATGTTAAGCTATGCAGTAAGTCTTGGTTTAATTATTACAATTCATGCAGGGGTAGATTTAGCACATTTAGAACACCATTCAAGTACTCCAAAAATGCTTTTAGATATATTGCCACAATTAAAAGGCGGTAAAATAGTTATGGCACATTCAGGTGGGTATATGTATAGTGACGATGTGTTAAAATATTTAGTGGATAAAGATGAAGTATATATTGATACCAGCTACTCATTGGGGTATATGGAACAAGACAAGCTAAGAAAAATATACAGCAGTATAAATCCAGAACATATACTTTTCGGCACAGACTACCCTTGGACAAATCGCAAAGAAGCTGTACGCAGAATTAATGAATTTGGTTTTTCTAAGGAGCAGACTATGAAAATATTTTATAAAAATGCTTTAAAACTACTTGAAATTTAGTGCATTTTTATGTAAAGTTATATTATGTAAGATACACCGACAGCAGGTGTATTCTGTTTAATACTAAACTCTAATAAAAAATGGAGGAATTTACAAATGCCACAATGGTTAAAAGATGCAGTATTTTATGAGATATATCCACAGTCATTTTATGACAGCAATGGTGACGGTATAGGTGATATTAACGGTATTATAGAAAAACTTGACTATATTAAAAGTTTAGGCTGTAATGCAATATGGATGAACCCTTGCTATGATTCACCTTTTATGGACGCAGGCTATGA
>JAXKHT010000151.1:0-13362 GCA_036549705.1 Acutalibacteraceae bacterium
CGACAGCCTCCACACATACCTGTACCGTCTATCATAATAGGGTTCATACTAACAACTGTTTTTATGTCATACTCTTTTGTTAATTTACAAACAAATTTCATCATTACAAGAGGTCCAATAGCTATAACCTCATCGTACTGCTCGCCACTGTCAATAAGTGCTTTAAGGGCATTTGTAACAAGACCCTTTTCACCGTGTGAACCGTCATCTGTCATCATTTTTAATACATTACTAACTGCATTAAACTCATCTTCAAGAATAACTAAATCCTTGTTTCTAAAGCCAACAATGCTATGTACCTCGCAACCAAGGCTATGTAGCTTCTTAGCAATAGGATATGCAATAGCACAACCAACGCCACCACCAACAACGGCAACCTTCTTTAAGCCGTCTGTATGTGAAGCAACACCAAGTGGGCCAACAAAGTCAGATATAAAGTCGCCCTCTTCTTTATGGTTTAGCTTTTCTGTTGTAGCACCAACAATTTGGAAAATAATTGTAACTGTACCCTTTTCTCTGTCAAAATCTGCAACAGTTAGAGGAATTCTCTCTCCGTCCTCATCAACTCTTAGAATAATAAACTGACCAGGCTCTGCTTTTTTAGCAACCAATGGTGCGTCAATCTCCATTAGAGTAACTGTTGGATTTAACACTTTCTTTCTTACTATTTTGTACATAATAAACTCACCTTTCAAAATGTAAATATGAAAATGATTTTACACTAACAGCGATTATACCACAAAAAGCAAGAAAATACTAGTGCAATTTCATTTTTGTTAAATATATATTGTAAACTGGGAATGTGTTGTAATAAATTTTAAATTACTGATAAAGTTGTGTCTTATAATTGTATATTTAGCGAACAAATTGGGCAATAATGAATATTATAGTTACTGAAAATTATTACTTTTGAGAGGTGGTTAATTTATGTGTGGTATAGCAGGGTGGTTAGACAGATATACCGACCTGACAGAAAAACAATCTATAGTTGCACAAATGGTTAGCACACTAAAAAGCAGAGGCCCAGACCAGCAAGGCATATATTTTAATGACGAAAAAGATGTATGCCTTATGCACCGTAGATTAACTGTTATAGACCCCACTGGTGGATTACAGCCAATGACAAAGCAAGGTAAACTAAGTGAATGTACCATTGTATATAACGGTGAGTTGTACAATACAGATGAGCTTACCAGACAGCTAAAAAGAGTAGGCTACACCTTTAACACCCGTTCTGACACAGAGGTGCTTTTAACAGCGTATTTATACTGGGGAGAAAAATGTGTAGAAAAGCTAAACGGTATTTTTGCCTTTGCAATTTACGATAAAACAAATCGAAAGCTATTTGTTGCAAGGGACAGAATAGGCGTAAAACCATTTTTCTATTATCAATACAAAGGTGGATTTATTTTTGCATCTGAAATAAAAGCAATTTTAGCCTGTCCACAGGTTACTCCTGCTGTAGATGAGCAAGGATTAATGGATATTTTCTTTTTAGGCCCTGGCAGAAGCAGTGGTAGTGGTATTTTCAAAAATATTTACGAGCTGTTACCAGGGGAATGTGGAACATACAAAGACGGTATTTTTAGGAAACATAAATACTTTAAATTAAAAGCAATACCACACCCACACAGCAAAGAAGAAACCATTGAATACACACGCTGGCTACTAAAAGACTCTGTAGAAAGACAGCTAGTGTCTGATGTTCCATTATGTACCTTTTTATCCGGTGGGTTAGATTCCAGCATAATAAGCAAAATATCATCTGACTATTACCTTTCTCATAATAAGGGCAAGTTAACCACCTATTCAGTTGATTATAAAGACAATGCAAAGTTTTTCGAAAAAAGTTTGTACCAACCAACCTCCGATGATAAATATATACAGTTAATGAGCCAATTTGCAGGTACAAATCATAAAAATGTAGTACTTAATAATTATGATGTTTTTTCTGCTTTATATGACGCAGTAAAAGCAAGAGATTTGCCTGCTATGACAGATGTTGATTCCTCGCTACTTCTATTTTGTAAAGAAGTAAAAAAGGACTTTACCGTTGCATTATCTGGAGAATGTGCAGATGAGCTATTTGGCGGTTATCCTTGGTATCATAATGAAAAAATTCTATTTGAAGATACTTTCCCTTGGTCAAGAAGTCTTGATATAAGAAGAAGTGTCCTAAAAAAAGGACTGTTACCAAAGGGAGAGGAATATGTAAGGGATAAATATTTAACAACTATTAATCAGGTTGATAAATTACCTAATGAAAGCCCATTGGAAAGCAGAATGAAAGAAATGTTTGTGCTTAACTTTAACTGGTTTATGCAAGGCTTACTTGACCGTAAGGACAGGTGTAGTATGTATAATGGTTTAGAGGTTAGAGTACCATTCTGTGACTATCGTTTAGTGGAATACGCATATAATATGCCATGGCAATTAAAAGCATTAAATGGCAGAGAAAAGGGAATTATAAGAACAGCTATGGACGGTATATTACCTGACGAAATAGTATGGCGAAAGAAAAGCCCATATCCAAAAACACACAACCCAGAATACTTTAATTTAGTATGCAATACAATGAAAAAGCTAATAAAAGAAAAAAGTCCTATAACCCAATTTATAGACATCAATGCTGTTGCAAATATAATGGAATCCCCTGAAAAAATAACCTCCCCTTGGTATGGTCAGCTTATGAAAGCCCCACAAATACTTGCATATCTAATTCAAATTGATTACTGGCTGACATATTATAATGTACAAATAGATATTTAACAGTTTGCTTATAACACAAAAAACACTTTACATCTGTTTAGCACAGAATTGTAAAGTGTTTTTACTATTTATTAAATGTATTATTTTACACAAGCAGAATATCTATTTTGTGCATAATTCAGCAATGCTCTTTCATTATCCAAAAGAGTTGTATAAGGAAAGGTTTTTGCAACCTTTTCAAATTTCTCAAGGAATTTATTTGCCTCGTCTTCATTGTTATTATAAAACAATTCGTACACATATAAAAAGCGTACTATAGATGGATTAGAACCCATAGCTTTCATTGTCTTTTTTACATCTTTATTCAAAAATTCGTCTACAACATCTTTTCTGTTCTCTCCAACCAATTCACAGTATGCACATTCCATTTTTAATAGATGTTCATATATTGTAGCTAGTGTTGCATCTGAATTTAACAGATTTTTCATTTCAGCATAAGCCTTTTCAAACTCCAAATTATCCATATAAATATTACACTTTTGAACAGCTATTGCAGAAATGATTTTATTATTAAGATTTGCATTTTCTGGCAATTCAAATAATTCCAAAGGTATTTCTTTTAAGGTTTTTCCTGCTGAAATATAGTAATTAATTTTCATTTGATTATAAAAAGCATCAACAGCATAAGGGTCTTTGCTAATTGCTAAAGTATTGCTACCGTCGTTATCAATTACAGATGACGGAATACCATTGGTAACAGCTGTTATTATTCCACCTAATGCAGAGCCTGCTAAAATAGTCTTAGCTATAATATGACCACATAAAGGGATAATTGCGATTAGAATAACAGCAGTAATAAGATTAAAAAATATTCCGCCTAAATTATATAAAACATACGGCTTCTTATCTTTATTTTCAGGAGGTGCTAATAAGCATTGCCCACCAGTACCAGCTAACTCATATTTACATATTTTAAATTTCCCCTCAGATTTTATTAGCATTTTATTGCCTATTCTAAAAGAAGAAAATTTGTACCCTGTCATTAACCCGAAAACCAAATGACCAAGCTCGTGGATAAATGTATGTACTAATGTACTTACCAAAGCACCAGATATAGCCATAAGAATTAATGGAAAAAATGTTTCTTCGTCATAATTATTAGCTTTATCAATAAATACTAATAGCAAAAAAGTTCCAACACCACTAAATAATCCAGTTACAATAGTAAATAATAAATTAGATTTTTTCTTGGATTTCTTTTCCTTTTTCATAATCATTTAACCTCTATTCTATTTAACAAGAAATATAGCACAGGAATTGCCCTGTGCTATATTTTATATCTATCAACTTATTCTACAGATACAATATAATAATAAATTGGCTGACCACCATTTATTACTGTAAAGTCTATGTTAGGATATTTTGCGTGTAGCTGTGCATTGATCTCATCTGCACGCTCTGCTGGAGTATCTGCACCATAAATAACAGTAACAAAGGTAGTTTCTCTGTTTACCATATTTTTAATTAGCTTTAGTACTGCTTTTTCAGGTGATTTTTCAGTAAATGTAAGTTTACCGTTTTCTAAAGCAATAATTTCATTCTCTTTTATTTTGGTAGAACCAAATTCAGAATCTCTTGCAGCAAAGGTAACCTGTCCTGTTGCCACGTCAGATGCAGCTGAAATCATAATTTCTTTATTTCCCTCTGCTGTTAAATCTGGGTCAAAAGAAAGCATTGCACTCATACCCTGTGGTATTGTTTTTGTAGGCAGAATAATAACATTTCTGTCCTCTACCAAAGGAATTACCTGCTGTGCAGACATTATTATATTCTTATTGTTAGGTAATACAAATACATTTTTAGCACCTGTAGCCAATACAGCTTTCATAATATCCTCGGTGCTTGGGTTCATACTTTGACCACCATTTACAACGTTGTTACAGCCTAAATCCTTAAATAAACTGCTTATACCGTCACCTGCTGCAACAGCAACAAAACCAAATTCCTCAACAGGCTCTGCAAATTCAAATTCAGAATTTGCCTCGTTTTGCTGTTCTTCCAACTGATTTTCCTTTGCGTTTGCAACTGCTTCCTCAGCCTTTCTGTGCTGTTCTTTCATATTCTCAACCTTTACAGTTAAAAGCTGACCATATTCAAGACCATTTTGTAAAGCAACACCTGGCTTATCTGTGTGAACGTGAACCTTAATAATCTCGTCATCATCAACTACTACAACGCAGTCACCAATTTTCTCTAAAGCAGGACGAAGATGTTTTACCTTTATTTTGCTATTCTTATTCTTTTCAACAATAAACTCTGTACAATATGTGAAACGAATGTCATCATCAAACTCAGCTACAGCAGTTGCGTAATAGCTGTCATCGTTAGATTCTAATGTTGGCTCTGCATTATCTGCTGTTACAACAACACCGTCTTTAATAACTGACAACATACCGTCAAAAATAATACACAAACCTTTACCACCAGAATCCACAACACCTGCTCTTTTTAGTACAGGCAATAAATCTGGAGTTGTCTGCAAGGCTCTGTCTGCTTCAATGCAAACCTTTTGCCAAGTATCTACAACGGTTTTATCATTCTTAACACATTCCTTTGCTTTATCCGCAGATAAACGAGCAACTGTAAGTATAGTACCCTCTGTTGGTTTTGCAACTGCATCATAGGCAGCCTCTACACCGTATTTAAGAGCATTAGCTATATCCTCTGTAGTAGCCTCTGCCTTGCCTTCAAAGCCTTTTGCAATACCTCTAAACAGCAAAGAAAGAATAACGCCGGAGTTACCTCTGGCACCTCTTAACATAGCAGAAGCAACAGCCTTACTTACCTCACCAATGTTTTCATTATCTGGCTGACTATTAAGCATTTTAGCAGCTGCGTTAATAGTCATAGACATATTAGTACCTGTGTCACCGTCAGGCACAGGGAATATATTTAAATCATCTACAGCGTGTTTTGCTTTTGTAATACTGTTTGCAGCAGAAATAACTGCATTTTTGAAAATAATACCATTCATTTAAATATTACTTCCTTTCAAATTTATGTTTATTTTTTGTCAATGTTAATACAAGCTTCCATAAAAATTCTATATGTTTTTATTATACTAACCTTCCATACTTGATTTTACTATGTGCTAAAACAAAGATTAATATAAACAAACTATACCATATTAGATTATAACACAACTGTATTATTATTTTCAATAGTTATAGTATTTCTATTGCCTCAATATTTAATGTTTTTCCTGTCTTGTCATCAATTTCCATAAGAACACAGTTCATTTTGCAATCTCCTGTGGCTAAATCAAACCTTTGTGGGAGTTTTTCTGTAAATTTTTTAATAATTATTTCAGTTTTTACACCTAAAACTGAATGTATAGGACCAGTCATTCCTACATCTGTAATATAACCTGTTCCCTGTGGCAATATGGTTGCGTCTGCTGTTTGCACATGAGTATGAGTACCAAACATTGCAGAAACTCTGCCGTCAAGGTAATATCCCATTGCTCGTTTTTCGCCTGTTGCCTCTGCGTGAAAATCTACTATTATAATTTTTGCATTTTCCTTTTTTGCCATTTCTATAAGTCTGTCTGCTTCTTTAAAAGGACAATCTAATGGTTCAAGATATGCTGTACCCATTAGATTAATAACTGCAACCTGTATTTTTCCCATATCAAGTATTGTCATACCTCTGCCAGGGGTAGTTCCGTTTGGAAAATTTGCAGGACGGATTAAAAATTCACAGCTATCATAATATTCGTAAGACTCTTTTCTTCTAAATGCGTGATTACCTGTTGTAATTACATCTACGCCACTTGAAAAAAGGTATTCAGCAGAAGTAGGGGTTACACCGTTACCGTCTGAAGAATTTTCACCATTTGCTATAACAATATCTATATTTCTTATTTTTTTTAGTTGAGGTAATTTTTCTCTTAAAAAAGTACAACCAATCTTTCCTATAACGTCACCTATAGCTAAAATGTTCATTTAACCACCGCCAAATTCATTATATATACATATTAATATAGTACATTTTTTTATTTTGTATTTTTAAGGCAATACTGAACAAATATAAAAGATAAAAATACAAAATAAATGCCTTGTCATCTGTAGTATGCCTTTAAATAGTATGTGAACATTATAGCAGTAAAGTACATATTTTTCAATTTATTATAGGGATTTAATTAGTGACATTTAGTGACATATAAAAAACAAAAACACTGTAATTAACAATAAATTAAAATAACCTTTTTCTATAATTTGCTCCATAGACTTTGTCACACTAATACACAAAATACAAATTGTAATATTAAAAAAGCAGTAAATTTATTCTAAATATTATTAAAAAGTCCACTAACAGTAGGATTTTAACTGTTAACATTAACCAAAATTTACATTCGGTTACAAAAATGTTACCAACAGTACTTGACTTGCTTACAATTTTGTAATACAATTAACCCTGTTAGTATACTGATTGTATACATATTTAAGAACAGGAGAATTTCAATGAAGAAATCAAAAAAGTTATTAGCGTTATTTCTTGTATCAACATTAACACTAGGCTCTGCTTTGTCAGTATCAGCTGTAGATGCTCAATCAGAAAACCAGTCAGCTGTTAGCAGTTATGTTGATAAAGGTACTGCTGAAAGCTTACAGGTTGAGTCAGATAAGAATTCAACTGTAGTTCAATCTAACGCAACAAATGACAAAGTAATTCTTAACACTTCAAATGCAACTACTAAGGTTGGTTCTGTTGTTAAACTTAAAGCTACATTGTCAGCAACATCAAGTTCATCATTAAAATGGGAATCTTCAAACTGTAATATTGCCAGTGTAGATAAAAAAGGTAATGTAATGGGAATATCCGCAGGAGAAGCTACTGTTTCTTGTACATCATCTAATGGTGCAACAGCAGTTTGTAATGTAAGCGTATTACAGCCTGCAACATCAGTTGTACTTAATGCACACTCCATTTCTTGGAATGTAGGTAAATCTGCTCATTTCAATCCTGTAGTTGGTCCAACCAGTGCAGAAAATAAAAAGGTTGTATATAAATCAAGTAATACAAAAATTGCAACTGTAAGCAATAGCGGATTATTAACAGCTGTAAGCCCTGGTACTTGTGTTGTTACTTGTTCATCAGCAGAAAACAGCAAAGTATATGACACTTGTACAGTAACAGTAAAAAAGCCAAATACAAGTATAACATTGTCTAAAAGCAGTGTTGTTATTAACAATGGTACATCTCATAAGCTAACAGCTAGTGTAAAAACTAACTCAACTACCAATAAAATAAGCTGGAAAAGTAGCAACACAGCAGTTGCAACAGTAAGCTCTACTGGTAATATTACAACAAAAACAAATGGTACCTGTGTAATAACAGCAACTTCAAACGATGGCAGTGGTGCTTTGGCAAAATGTTCGGTAACAGTAGTTCAGCCTGTAACCGATATTAAATTATCAACAACAAATCTTAAACTTAACATAAACACCAGTGCAACTTTAAGTTCAACTGTAACACCTGTTAACGCAACTACTAAAACAGTGCGTTACAGCAGTAGCAATACATCTGTTGCCACTGTAACAAACAAAGGTATAATAAAGGCTGTTGGTGTAGGTGCTTGTACTATTACAGCAAAAACCGTTGATGGCAGTAACAAAATTGCAACTTGCACTGTTGTTGTAAATCAGCCTGTTACAAATGTAACACTTAATACACATTCTATTTCTTGGAATGTAGGCAAATCTGCTCATTTCCGTCCAACTGTAACACCAACAAATGCTTCTAACATTGCAGTAACATACACAAGTAGTAACCCTGAAATAGCCACTGTAAACTCTAATGGTTTGCTTACTGCTGTTAGTGCAGGAACCTGTACCATTACTTGTACAGCAACAGATGGCAGTGGTAAATATGACACCTGTAAGGTTACGGTAAAACAACCTGTTACAAAAGTAACACTTAACACACATTCTATCACTTGGAATGTAGGCAAATCTGCTCATTTCCGTCCAACTGTAACACCAACAAACGCTTCTAACATTGCAGTAACATATACAAGTAGTAACCCTAATGTTGCAACTGTAAGCTCTAAAGGCTTACTTACTGCTGTTAGTGCAGGAACCTGTACCATTACTTGTACAGCATTAGACGGCAGTGGCAAGTTTGACACTTGCACAGTTACTGTAAAGCAACCTGCTCCTACTGGACAGCAAATTGCAGATTACGCAGCACAATGGGTTGGTGTAACACAATATGTATGGGGTGGCACAAATATTTTAACAGGTGTAGACTGTTCAGGCTTTGTATGTAGCGTATATGAACAGTTTGGATATAACCTATGGAATTCAAGAGTAGACCTTGACACAGTAGGTTATTCAGTACCATTAAGCGAGGCTAAACCTGGTGATATACTTGTTTTCTACGGTCATGTAGGTATCTATGCTGGCAATGGCAAAGTAACACACGCTCTAAACGAATATTATGATGTACTAACAACAGACCTTTCTTGGGGTGGTACATTAAGATGTGTAAGAAGAGTTGTAGATTAATATAATAACTTTAATAACGCAAAAAACCACTTAGGCAGTTCAAAATTGCCTAAGTGGTTTTTCCTATTAATAGCTAGAAACCAATATAAATATATCGGTACAGTTGCTATATTCTATGTAATAAACAAATTAAAATTAAATTGAAATTTAATCTCAATCACCACTATTAAACTTAATAAGAGTATCCCAATCTATTGAACCATCATCCCTACAATATTTAACAGTAAATTCCCTTATCATACGATTTTCAGCCTTACTATAAGCTTCTTCAAAATCTTTAACATATTGCTCTGGACGAGTTCCCATAAAAGTAATGATCTTTGTATAAAAATCAGCATCTCCAGTAAGCCATTCCCAAAAATCCTTACCAGCCAATTCAAGATAAAACTTTTCTTTTCCTGCCTTTGTCCTCTTCTTACCGTAACCATACCCTACAACAGGGAAATATGCTTTACGAGCCTGTTGCACTCTTTTTTGTGCAGCTTGAAAATTCTGTTCTTGGCGTTTTCTACTATCTGCATTAAAAACCGATGTACCACTCTTAACAGCAATACTATAAATAGTATTATTTTTATCAACAGTGATGTCAACACCTTCTGTTACCGCCTTTTGTCCACCAGAAACAGCTATTGCAATAGGTTCAAAGAAACAATTACCAAAAACTGTTTCCTCGCTTGATGATATATAAGCAGAAAGAATACCATCTACAATCTGTCCTGCACTATTTATCCCTTTTGCTCGATACAAATATGGATTTTTTCTTTTAAGAATTTTATCAACATCTATATTATCAAGTGTTCGTGTTAATGCTGTGTAAAAATCGGTTAAAGCGATACCAACAGTTTCAAAAACTACGTTCTCATCATAACCAGTATTTAATGGCTCTATATTTAGCATTTGCTTATTCCTCCAACTTGTATAGCATTTTGAATTTTATCATGTATTCCTGTTCCTCTAATACGTTTCACAATTATTTCTTGTTCACCATTAGCAACAGCTACCAATGTTTCACCAATAGCTCTTGCAAGACCCACAGGAACAGCATTGCCGATTTGGCGATATTTATCAACAGTTGTTCCAATAAATTTCCAATCATCTGGAAATTGCTGAATACGTGCATATTCTGCTACACTTAAAGGTCTGTCTTTTATTGGATGACACATCATTGTTGCCTTTTGCACAGGACTTGTCACCACCGTAGGACTTGGTTGAGAATAGGACAAACGACGATAAAAACCAACTTTTCCGCCACCAGAGGAATATGCACCACCCATTGCTTCTTGCAGAACATCTTCAGGTAAGTTTTTCCAATTACCACCCTCTGGAATCATCTTTAGGTATCGCAATCTATTATCACTAAACGTAGCACATTCACCATCATAATTCTCCAAATCTTTAATAACTTTCCCAAGGGTCACCCAGCGACATGAAGAATTTTGGTGTATGCGAAAATGTGTTGGAATAGGTAAAAATATATCTTCATTATCTCTACTACCTATCATCACAAATCTTTCACGAAACTGAGGAACACCATAATTCACCGCATCCAAAACTCCGTAAACAGTTTTATAATTTAGTTTTCTAAACTCATCTAAAATAATATCCAACACCATAGTGTTAGTATTTTTACCTTTTTCATCCTTTAACGCTGAACTAATTAAACCTTTAACATTTTCCATTACAAAAAATCTAGGACGAATACCATCAATCAGTCGGACAAATTCTTTAAATAAACTACCCCTAGGATCATTAATACCTAATCGTTTACCTGCCGTAGAAAAAGGTTGACACGGTGGACCACCACAAACCAAAAAAGGTTCACCGATTTTCATATTTACCTGTTCTAAAATAAAATCAGCAGATATATTTCTAATATCTCCAGCAATACCCTTATGTCCATTTGTAAGCATAGTTTTGATACAAGACTTGTCAAAATCTTGACCTATTTTTATATCAATCCCTGCCTGCATTAAACCTAAGTCAAGCCCCATTGCACCAGAGAATAACGATATTGTTCTTAAATCCATTCTTTCACCTCTTGAATTTAAATCCGAATTCATTGTAACATAATAGTTATTTCTATTCAAGCAATTTAAATTGTTTTCAAAACACAAACTCCTATAAAAAACATACAAAAAAAACTTGATTTTTTGAATTGTATATAGTATAATTAAGGAACAATCGCATTTGGCGGTTACTGAGCAAGTCAGATTATATCCTATGTAAATGTGAACGGCAGGCCCTGTACGATTGGGTGCTGTGAACCATGTCAGGCGGGGAACCGAGCAGCATTAAGCAGATTTCTTGATGCGATGCAGTAAGTCTGCCGTTCGCATTTGCACAGGAGTAGGCCGTCTGTCTTGCTCTTTTTATTTTTTAGTGGAATTTTACCTTTATTAGTGGTAACCAAAAATAAATTCAAACAGGAGGTAACGTGTGATGTATCAGGTTTTGTACCGCAAATGGCGTCCACGAATATTTGAAGATGTTTCCGGTCAACCACAGGTTACTGTAACCTTAAAAAACGAGTTAAAACACGGCAGAATTAACCACGCCTATCTGTTTACTGGTTCACGAGGTACAGGAAAAACCACTTGTGCAAAAATTATGGCTAAGGCTGTAAATTGTCTTAAACCAAGGGATGGTGACCCTTGCTGTGAATGTGAAATTTGCAAAGGCATTGATGATGGTTCTGTAATGGATATTGCAGAGATAGATACAGCCAGCAATAATGGTGTAGACAATATAAGAACCATAATTGAAGAAGCCAGCTTCTCCCCTGCTAAAGCAAAGTACAGAGTTTATATTATTGATGAAGTTCATATGCTTTCTGTTGGAGCATTTAACGCTTTGTTGAAAACGCTGGAGGAGCCACCTTCTCATGTTATGTTTATCTTAGCAACTACAGAGGTTCATAAATTACCTGCAACTATTTTATCTCGTTGTCAAAGATTTGATTTTCACCGTATAGCTTTAGAAGATATAGCTAACAGGCTTAAATTAGTAGCCGAAAATGAAAATGTACAGCTTGATGAAGAAGCAGCTTTGCTGATTGCCTCTGTTTCTGATGGTGCATTGCGTGACGCCTTGTCATTACTTGATAGATGTATTGGTATAAGTAAAAATATTACCCCACAGCTTGTTCATAATACAGCAGGCTTGGCTGGCAAAGAGCATTTATTTGACATTACAGATAGTATCATAAACAAAGATACTGAAAGTGTTTTGAAAATAGTAGAGCAATTACACTCTGAAAGCAAAAATATGGGCAGACTTTGCGAAGAGCTTATAGAGCATTTTAGAGACCTTATGCTTATAAAAACTATGAACAAAACAGATTCTCTTATTGTTTTGTCTGCACAGGAAAAATCTCGTGCTAAAACTCAAGCTGAGCAGTTTACTCTAGAAAACATTGTCTATATAATGGATATTTTACAGACAAGCTATGATAGGATTTTTAGAGGCTGTAACAGTCGTACAGAGATTGAAATGTCACTTATTAAGCTGACATCACCACATTTAGATACATCCATTGAAGCATTACTTGCTAGAATAGCAAAGCTTGAAAGACAGCTAAAAAACGGTGTTACAATACAACAATCACAGCACACTCATCATACAGATACCCAAAATGTTTCTAACTCTGATGATAATTTATCACAGCAAAACACAGATAAGGTATCCCATAACCCAGTTGTAGCAGACACAAATACAGATAAATTAAAGCCACAGGCAAAGACTGTAGCAAGTCAAATTAACACCGATTATGACACTATTATAAAAAATGCAGTTCCTATGGAGGACTGGCAAGAGGTTTTAGATGCGTTAAAAGTGCATGGAAAATCTATTGCAACTTCATTTAAAAATACAAAAGCATTTATCAGTGGTGACTATATACTGATAGACTCACAAAGCGAATTAGCGTTTAAGCTTTTAAAACAGCCAGAGCATCGTGAAAAAATGCGAAACGCTGTACAAGAGGTTACTGGAAGAATGTATAAACTGGGACCTTATAAAAAGCCGGAACAGAAAACAATGCAACAGGACCCCATTACACAACTAATTGATAAAGCAAAGCAAGCAG
>JAXKHT010000024.1:0-2220 GCA_036549705.1 Acutalibacteraceae bacterium
CTTTTTTATTCCCTTAGAACATCTGTAAAGATTAAACTTACTTGGATAAAGGCAAAGCCTAGCACCTTTTAAAATATGCTTAGGCGTACCGTCTTCGCCCTCTATAACTTTCACTTTATATTTTTTAGGGTCAATAATATCAGAGAGAGCCTCTGCATCAGACAAAGGCAAGTCACCTAGATAAGCAGTTAAATAAGCACCAACATTATCAACATCATCAAGCCTTTTAATGCTTGTGTAATCATAACCAGTACCATTTTTAAGCTTGTCTTTATAGCCTTTAGGAGACCAACACTGCCATATTACATCATTCGGAATAAATGGAGCTAATCTATCAAAAATAAAAACAATATGACAATGCCAAGCACCACGACCTTGAGGTTCTGCGATAGCAATATACTCAATGTTATAATCAGAATATCTTTTTCTCAATCTTGACACAAAATGCTCAACGTCTTTACGCAGTTTTTTAGCATCAGTCATATTCTCACCATAAGTCAGAGTAACAAATCTACAATTCTTAGGTTCAGAACAATTAGTATTTAAGAGAGCTCGCAAATTTCTAAAAGTTCTACGCAAACTAACATAACCGTCATCAGCTCTGTTCTCGTGATGTTCCATTTCTTTTACTTCACCAGTAGACAACAAAACATACTCTTCAGAACTTAAAACTTTTATTTTAGGTTCAAAATTCATACTCGCCATTTGTTGGATATGTAAAATATTCCCCTCATAAGATACCTTAACAGGCTTATAATAAGGAGCTTCTAATTTCTCTAAAAATTTCATAGGAGGTTCTCCATCAAACTGGAATATCTCCGTTTTTTGCTTTTCGGACACCGTCTCACCTCGCTTTTTATTAATTTTGGGGAGATATGTATATATAATCAAGTTAATATAGACTGCACTAACAATTAAATTAGAATTATTAAAACTCAATCATCTGAGGCAGACAGCCCCCCAGAGGGGGAGCTGTCCCCCCTGTTCTCAGCACTCAGCATATCCTGAAAACTATTTAATAATCCATCTCCAAGTTTATCAACAACATTCATTGCTTTATCAAAACCCATTAAACCTTGTCCAATAAACATACAAGCAAGTGCAGAACGAGTTACTCCCATCATCTGAGCATACTTATCCAATCTTTCGACTAACTCATTACTACAAATCACCTGTATTCTCATTTTATCTTCACTCAATTTTGATGTTGCCATAAAAATCACCTCTGTGTAAATATTACATCAATTGTATGTAATTGTCAATAATAAAAAACAAAACAAAGCACAAAGCACAAAGCACCCAATGGGGGGTCGTAGTACCCCCTATTTTTTCAGCTACTAAATCCGTAAATTTTTATATTGTAAATAATGCTAACGCACTTTTTTATAAATAAAAAAGCCACCTTTACAGGTGGTTATTGACAATATAAATTTTGTGTGCATTGGCTCATCTGCCGAGCAACTCAAAAACTAATTTATAAATTTTTAATTACTCGGCTTTTTTAAGTCTAGCACACAAAACCATTTACTAATTACAGTAAAAATCAAAGCAATATTTTTTTACCTTTACAATCTAAAAACTAATTTTTTATATATTAAATCAATTATCGACACTTTTCTTAAGCTATGGTATAATGACTAGGCTGTCGACTCTTTCCAGCAGGAAGGAGGGGTCACATTGGATATAATAACATCATTTTTACTTTCTATCGGAGCAAGTATAATCGCCTACTATATTTGCAAGTGGTTGGATAAAAAGTAAAGACAGCACAACCTAAAAAGAAGAACCCCCACTGCTCCGAACAGTGGGGGTTCGTATTGTCACACTGGACAATAACATCATTTTGCCTAAGGCAATTATATCATACTCAAAAATTAAAATCAATATACATCAATTAAAGGGTTTTAGGGATTTCCCTAACAAGCAGAGATGTCCGACACATCGCAGTGCTTGCTATTATAATATAAGCAATAAAAAATACAGCAACAATTAACGCACTGGAGCCCCTCGCCACAAACGGCGAATCTCCAGTGCGTTAATATACGCTATTGTTTTTTAATACGCTTAGTGTTATAATATCTCTGACGAATTATGTTTATTAAATCTTCATCAGAACAAAGAGTTTCGGACTTGCTCAACAAATAAGTTCGGTCAAAGGTAAGTGTTGCCCCACTTACCTTTTTTTCTGCCTCTTCAAGGGTTACAAGCTCTTGAACGGGC
>JAXKHT010000152.1:0-17210 GCA_036549705.1 Acutalibacteraceae bacterium
GTCTTACTTTTCTTATTTTAGGATTACCCCAACTATTGACATAGAGCCATTCAATATTTAATTAGTTATCAAAGAACTTTGAGTGTAGAGCAGAAACAGCTCTTTCAGCATCTTCTGATTTAATCAAAACAGAAATTTTAATTTCACTTGTTGAAATCATCTGAATGTTGATATTAGCATTGTATAGAGCCTCAAACATATTTGAAGCAAAACCAGAATGGCTCTCCATACCTGCACCAACAATAGAAACCTTAGCAACATCTGTATCGTAGATAACATTCTGTGCCTTTAGTGTTGGCATAAAATCATCTATAACGCTCTTAGCGTCATCAATTTTATCCTTAGCAACTGTAAAAGCAATGTCCTTTGTGCCGTCACGACCAACAGACTGAAGGATAATATCTATATTTACATCCTTAGCAGCTAGCTTAGAGAACATTTTAAATGCAAGACCTGGCTCGTCAGGTACGCCTACAACTGAAATTCTTGCGATGTCTGTATCTTTTGCTACACCGCTTATTAACATTCTTTCCACCTTTGGTGCCTCCTTAACTATTGTACCAGGTGCACAAGTCAAGCTTGAAAGCACCTCAAGTTCTAGATTATATTTTTTAGCAAGTTCTACACTTCTGTTATGCAATACCTGAGCACCCAATGTAGCAAGCTCAAGCATTTCATCATATGATACCTCTGAAAGTTTCTTTGCAGTTGGAATCTTTCTTGGGTCTGCAGTGTATACGCCTTCAACATCTGTATAAATTTGACATAAATCTGCGTGTAAAGCACAAGCAAGTGCAACAGCACTGGTGTCTGAACCACCACGACCAAGAGTTGAAACATCTCCGTAATTTGTTACACCTTGGAAACCTGCAACAACAATAATTTTGTTGCTGTCAAGCTCACGCTGTAGTCTTTCAGCGTCAATAGATTTAATTCTTGCGTTTGTATGGGCAGAGGTTGTTTTAAAGCCTGCCTGCCAACCTAAAAGAGAAACAACCGGACAACCGATTCTCTCAATAGCCATAGCCAAAAGTGAAATAGAAATCTGCTCACCTGCAGCCAATAACATATCCTTTTCTCTTTTTGAAGCATTTGGGTTAATTTCCATTTGCTTCTCGATTAGATCGTCTGTTGTATCGCCCTGAGCAGACACAACAACTACAACCTTGTTGCCTTTTTTGTAAGTATCTGTTACAATTCGTGCAACATTATTTACACGCTCTGCATTTGCAACAGAACTACCACCGAATTTTTGTACTATAAGGCTCATCTGTGTAGCTCCTTTTTCTTTCAAATTGCCTACAAATTAGTATGAAAATTTGTAGAACTCTAATAAATATTTTAATATTATAAAACACAAAAGTCAATGTGTAAAATTACACATTGTTACGGGTATCTCATATAAAAAAAGTGGATAAATAGCCTATTTTTATAATAATTCTATTTATACAATATTCAAAAAACGGTATATAGTTAATAATAAATTGAATAAATATCCATAATAATTAACCGTAATATGTGTTACAGTTAAAATTTAAGTATTTAACACCTTAATCTAAACTTATAATTGCACCTTTGCTGTCTGCACTTAGCATAACAAACTTCCAGCCATTACAGCCTTTTTCCTCCAACGAAGATATAGCGTGGGTTTCAAAATCCTTAGAATGTATATCGTCCATTATGGCTATAATTGTAGGGCCAGCACCACTTATATATGTTCCATAGGAGCCAAGCTCATAGCTGGTGCGAAAAACAATGTCTGCACCCTTTATTAAGGACATTCTATATGGTTGATGAAGCTGGTCTTGCACTGCAACTCTTAAATTCTCTAATGAACCAGAAAACAGAGAAGACGTCATAAGTGACGAGCGAGATAGGTTATATATTGCCTGTTCTTTTGAGTATGAATTTGGAAGAACACTTCTTGCATACTCTGTGCTAAGTTCAAAAGGTGGTATAAATACTCCAAAACGTATATTTTCAGCAACAGGTACACTTACGCTGTACACCTTGCCACAATCTATTGCAGAGGTAACTAATCCTCCCATAATAGCAGGAGTTGTATTGTCTGGGTGTCCTTCTATTTTAGACGCAAGGTTTACTAAATCCTTTTTAGTAAGTGGATTTCCCAAAAATCTATTGGCACCTACCAATCCGGCAACTATACAAGCAGAGCTACTGCCTAAACCTCTAGTCATAGGTATGTTATTTTCTTGGATAATTGTAAGCCCCGGCAGTGTTTTTCCACACTCTTTATATAAATATTCAGCAGACCAGTAAATAAGGTTGCTTTTATCATTAGGGACAGCAATATCATCTTTAGAAGATATGGAGGTTTCGTCAGAAACCTCCATCCATACCTGATTGTACATATTTAAGGCAACACCCAAACTATCAAATCCCGAGCCAAGATTAGCACTTGTTGCTGGTATTTGAATTCTTATCATTAAAGGTCACCTATTCTTATTGTGTTAATTACCTCAACACCATTTTCTTTTAACTGTGCAATCTTCTCATTAAATTCTTTAACCTTCATAGCCTCCGTTGTAAATGCAAGTTCACTTTCAGGAGCATTCTTTCTCTTTAGCTGAGAAACTTGTCCAAATACAGCCTTAGCAACCTTAATATCACCAATAGCTCTTACATACATAGCAGATACGCTTTCCTCATAAGGAAGAACATTGCTACCATCACAATCTTCCCAGAACTTATATTTCTTAGCAGAAATATGCTTTACGCAGTCTACAATATCTGCAACAACGGCACTGGCTGTAGGAAGCTTACCTGCACCCTTACCATAGAATACAACATCACCTGTTGAGTCTCCACGAACTAAAATTCCGTTAAATACATCATCAATGCTTGACAACTGACTGTCGTTACTTACAAGCATAGGAGCAACAAATATATCAAGCATATCATTTTCCATATGCTTAACATCACCAATTAGTTTAATAACGCCACCCCACTGGTTAGCATATTCAACATCTTCCAGTGAAATATTTGTTATACCCTCTGTATGTATATTATCTGGGTAAACATGCTTACCAAATGCCAATGAAGCAAGAATACAAATCTTTCTACAAGCGTCGTGACCTTCAACGTCAGCAGATGGGTCACGCTCTGCATAGCCTAACTGCTGTGCAAGAGCCAAAGCATCTTTAAATGACATAGACTCTGTAATCATTTTTGTAAGAATAAAGTTTGTTGTACCATTAAGAATACCGGCAATTTCGTCAACATCATTTGCAACAAGACAGTTGTTAAGTGGACGGATTATTGGAATACCACCACCAACACTTGCTTCAAACAAGAAACTAACATTGTTCTCCTTTGCAACAGCTAGAAGCTCTGCACCCTTTTTAGCAACAAGCTCTTTGTTAGATGTTACTACGCTTTTACCAGCCTCTAGGCAACGCTTAACAAAATCGAAGGCAGGGTTTACACCACCCATAACTTCAGCAACAACCTTTATCTCATCATCATTTACAATATCATTAAAATCTTTTGTAAACTTATCAGCATAATCCAGCTCTGGAAATTCTCTTAAATCAAGGATTCTTTTTATTGTAATATCCTTATGAACCTTTCTTTTTAAGCTGTCATTGTGTGTTAGTAAAATCTCAGCTACACCTGAGCCTACTACACCGTGTCCTAAAATTGCAACCTGTATCATTGTTTGCACCTCTCATAAAATTATATTTTTATAAATTCATTATTAACCTGTTATTACTGTTTGGTCACCAGTTAAAGTCTGGTCACCAGACACAACATCGCTACTTACCGAGTCATCTCCCCCGTCCACAGCAATGTCACTGTTACTATCGGAATAATCACTGGAAGTATCATCTGTAACAGAACTATCTACCCAAGTATCATCACTGTAGCTAGAGTCAAGTGAACTGTCATAGGAATCATCTGTTACTGTATCATCATAGCTAGTATCATAGCTATCATCATAGGTTTCATCAGAATAATCCTCGTCTTCGCTACTGTCGCTATCTTCCTCTTCCTCATCACTATATGAATCATAATAATCGTCATAATCATCATAATCGTAATTATAATTTGTATGATAGCCAGAGCAATACTCAGGAACATTGTCCTTTTTGTAATATCCTGTATATGTTTTTGAACAATATGAAGCCGCCAATAAACCTGTATTTGAACAGAAGCTATGTTCTTCTAATGATTCGTCCAATTTATAATCTTTATGATCCAAATCACTTAGATACTCTTCCATAAGCTCACGGAAAATAGTAACCGCAGCAGAGAATGTAGCTTGTGATAGTGAAGCAGGTGTATCATATCCTGTCCAAACAGCACAAGTAGCATATGGAGAAAGTCCACAGAACCAGTGGTCCTTATCGCTATCTGTTGTACCAGTTTTACCTAATATATCCCAACCATAAATTCTTGCTTCACCAGCACTTGTATGAGCAGGGTTATTGTTAACCACGTTGTAATTAAGCAATCTGTTCATAATAGTAGCAGTTTGAGATGAGTATGCCTGTATAGGAATTTCTTCTCTGTGGTCTATTATAACATTACCTGAAGCATCTTCTACATAGTAGTAGGTATATGAATCGTAAATTTTTCCGCCATTGCCCATATACTGGTAAGCAGTAGCCATTTCTCTTACTGTAATACCACCGTTAAGACCACCAATAGATAATGCACCAAGGTTGTTAGCGTCCTCTGTAGATAGATTTCTAAAGAACATTTTATTTATAGCCTGATTATAGGCATTTTTTGCACCAACCAGCTTCATTGTTTGAGCAGCTGTTGCATTTGAAGAACGCTCTATAGCGTCTGGCAAGGTTATTTCTCCTAAATATTCACCATATGAGTTGTTAGGACCAGATACATAACCACCATATTCACTTATTTTCCATTCGTCAATAGGCTGGTCCATTACCATTGATGAGTAATGATAAATATCCTCTTCTACCGCCAGTGGGTAAACAATTAGAGGCTTTATAGAAGAACCTGGTTGTAGGGACGCAATGTTAGCTCTATCCCATACAAGCATTTGCTCTTTTTTCTCTCTGCCACCAACTGTAGCCAAAACTCTACCGTCAAGCCCTGTCATTACCATAGCAATTTCGCAGTTAGGGTCATAAGGAGTTTCAAAGTTTTGGATATATTCTTCACAGAAACGCTGGAACTTCAAATCCATTGCACTGTAAATTTTCAAACCACCGGAGTAAATCTTGTTTAAAGCCATTTCTTCACTTATACCAAGCTCTTCAACAAGTTCGCTTTGTAAATCTCTTATAGTAGCTTCTAGATACCAGTTAGATACATACTCCTCGTCATCTACCTGCTCGTCTTCTTTTTCTTGTTCTTTTACATTATTTTCATAGCCAACAAATTTCATATTATCAGACTCTTTCATAGCCTGGTCATATTCCTTTTTGGTTAGCTTGCCTTGGTCATACATTGCATAAAGTACAGTGTCACGGCGTTCTTTATTGTCCTCTGGATATATCAAAGGGTTATAAGCCGCAGGGTTTTGGGTTACACCTGCAATGGCAGCACATTCTGCAACAGAACATTCGTTAATATCTTTAGCAAAATATAAATTAGCCGCAGCCTGTACACCTTGGCAACCACTGCCATAGTTTACTATGTTCAAATAAGCCTCTAGAATTTCGTCCTTAGTGTACTCTTTTTCAAGATTTAATGCTTTGAAAATCTCATTTAGCTTACGGGTAATACTAACTTGGTTATTACCAGTAATATTTTTAATAAGCTGTTGGGTTATAGTTGAGCCACCATAGCTAGAGTCTGAACCCAAGTTGATTACAGCACCTGCTGTTCTTACCCAGTCTACACCCTGATGGTCATAAAAACGCTTATCCTCAATAGCAACCTGTGCTTCAATCATACACTTTGGTATACTGTTCAAATCAACCCATACTCTGTTTTCGGTACCATGCAAACGCTGATATTCAACAGGCTTGCCTTCATCATTATATATATAGATAAATGATGTTTGCTCCAGCTTTTCACTGGCAAGATCTATTCCTGTTGGTTGACACGCCAATCCATACAGATAAATACACATAGCTGTACCAACAATTATACCCGACACAATCAGCACCATAAAAACCGTAGCTATGGTTTTCCACAGCAAGGAGAAAAAACCTTTTGTTCCGGCAACTGCCACAGCACCAGGGGTTATTCCACTACCGTATTGATTTTTAATCTTCGCCAAAAAAATCAAACCTCCAAGCTTTTATAACTCATATTAAATACTAATCTCTATTGTCATAAGGTGAAAACCTATGATAAAGGTTACACACAAATATAACCTTTACTATTATAACACCAACATAATAAAAAGGAAATGCCTTTTTTGCAATTTTATTAATATATTAAGAAATATTAGGTATTAATATTTAATTTTGTAGCAAAATAATTAAAGAAATGGATATGCACGGTAATTATTTTTCGTTTCTGTATATTATAAACACATACTACACTTTACACTAAAAGCACAAATGCAAAATGTTACATTATTATATATAATAATATGAATTATATTTGAAAAGATATACATAGCACCATGAACTTGGTGGGTGTTATTCTTGACAGTAAAAATTTTATTAGCTGGGTGGCATTAAATATGAAATTAAAACAAAAAAATATTTTTATAGTGTTGTTATTTATTATTTTGATTATAACTACTTTTATTTCTGTCTTTGTAAAAGATGATATACAACCAACACCAACTACCACACCCACAGAGCTTACTACAAGTGAATATAAAACATACATTGTAAAAGAGCATAACGGTATGGTGGCTGTATTTCAAAAAGGGCAGGACAAGCCTATAAAAATAACAGACACTTATATA
Organism: Acutalibacteraceae bacterium; assembly: GCA_036549705.1. Classification (GTDB taxonomy): domain Bacteria; phylum Bacillota; class Clostridia; order Oscillospirales; family Acutalibacteraceae; genus CAG-964. The sequence continues at coordinate 6,863 of JAXKHT010000152.1, forward strand.
TCCTCTTTACCACAACCAGACCAGAAAAATCTTGTTAACGGTATTCAAGTAGAAAAGAAAGAGGATTTGCGGAAGCTGTTAGAGGACTTATGCAGTTAAAAGCATTGGGAAATATAACCAAATAGACCTCGTAATTTATGTAATATTTATACAATCGTTAAATTATAATTAACTATTTATAAAGTCTATTGACAAAATGTGGTGTTAATTATAAAATTAGTTAGGTAATCAAAATAATTTTTTAATGGATTCCTATTACAGATAAAACGACACATTTTATGTGACTATTATTGTAAAATAACCAAGGAGGAAGTATGGAAGATTCTTTTATTAAACAATTTAACGATACTTTGTCTACCAGCTATGTTTTATATAACCGTATTGAACAGATAATGTTTAACAGCTCTAAACGCTTTAACTTATCAGTAAGTGAGCTTACTATGCTGGAGGTTATAAACAAAAATCCTGTTACTGGCAAAATGATAGGTGATATTGCTCATAGCCTTATGATAACACCATCATCTGTAACAATAGCTGTAAACAGACTGGAGAAAAAGGGCTATGTAGCACGTCACCGTAGCACAACAGACGGTAGACAGGTATATGTTAACCTTACAGAAAAAGGCAGACATGCCGACAGAATACATAAACGTTTCAGACGAAATATGGCTAAGGATATTGCTTGTGATATGACCATTGAAGAACAGAGCATTTTGTTAAGATGTATGGAAAGAATGAACAATTTTCTGCTGAGAAAAATTGCGAAAAGCTCCTTTGAAAAAGATGGACTAACACATACAGCGTAACATAATAGGAAAGGAAATAAAAAATATGAGCTTTAGTATACTTGGTACAGCCAAAGCTGTGCCTGAATATGTTATGACAAACGACGAGCTTTCTACTATTGTAGACACAACAGACGAATGGATTTCTACCAGAACAGGTATAAAGAACAGAAGAATCTGTAAAAGCGAAACAATGACAGAGCTATGTGTAAAAGCTGCAGAGGGTGCTATGGCAGATGCAGGTATTACAGCAAAGGATTTAGATTTAATTATTTGTGCAACTTTAAGAGGAGAATACATCACACCTTCTCAGGCTTGTGTTGTTCAGGCGGCAATAGGTGCTAAATGCCCTGCATTTGATGTAAACGCAGCTTGCTCAGGATTTGTATACGCTATGGACGTAGCAGACGGATACTTTGCAAGAGGCAGAGTAAATAAGGTGCTTGTAATTGCACTTGATAATTTAACTAATATTCTAGACTGGACAGACCGTTCTACCTGTGTACTATTTGGTGACGGTGGTGGTGCTGCTGTACTTGGCGTTGGTAATGGACTAAAATCTATTGACATTACAGCTAAGGGTGATATAGATGTTCTAAAATGTCCAAGAGGCGAAAATACATCTCCATTCTACCAGCACGAATCTGAAAAACCATACCTATATATGAATGGCCCTGAGGTTTATAAATTTGCTGTTGTTGCAATGGTTAAGGGTATTAAAAAAGCAATTAAAGATGCAGGCTTAACAGAAGATGATATTGATTGGGTTATTCCTCATCAAGCAAATATAAGAATAATTGATACAGCTATTGCAAAAACTGGTATACCAGAAGAAAAGTTTATCCGTACTATTCATGACTACGGTAATACATCAGGTGGTAGCTGTGCAATAGCACTGGCTGAATCTGCTGCTCAAGGCAAATTCAAAAAGGGTGACAATATTGTTTTCTGTGCATTTGGTGCAGGCTTAACAACAGGTAGCTGTGTTATTACTTGGGACAAAGATTAATTTTAATATACATTATATAAAGAAAGGATATACATAATTATGATAAGTACACCAATTAATGAACTACTTAATATAAAATACCCTATTTTTCAGGGTGGTATGGCTTGGGTTGCAGACGCTTCTTTAGCATCTGCTGTTAGTAACGCTGGCGGTCTTGGTATTATTGCCGCTATGAACTCAAACGGCGAACAGCTTAGATCTGAAATTAAAAAATGTAAAGAGCTTACAGATAAGCCTTTTGGCGTAAACATTATGCTTATGAGTCCATTTGTTGAGGAAACTGCAAAGGTTGTTGCAGAGGAAAAAATCCCTGTTGTTACAACAGGTGCAGGCAACCCTGCAAGATTTATGGAAATGTGGCTTGAAGCAGGTATTAAGGTTATTCCTGTAACACCATCAGTTACTCTTGCAAAAATGGCACAGAAAAACGGTGCTTTTGCTGTTATTGCCGAGGGTGGCGAATCTGGTGGTCATGTTGGTGATATTACAACAATGGCTCTTGTACCACAAATTTGTGACGCTGTTGATATTCCTGTTATTGCTGCCGGTGGTATTGGTGACGGTAGAGGTATTGCTGCTTCATTTATGTTGGGTGCAGTTGGTGTTCAGCTTGGTACACGTTTCTTGGTTGCTAAGGAATGTACAATCAGCGAGGAATACAAGAAAAAGGTACTAAAGGCTAAGGATATAGATACAGTTGTAACAGGTAAAAGATTAGGACATCCTGTTCGTTCTATTAAAAACTCATTTACAAGAAATTACACAAAGTGTGAATATAACAGCAGTGAATATCCAGATGATGTATTAGAGCAGATGGGTGTAGGTATTTTAAGAAAAGCTGCAAGAGAGGGTGATGTTTCTAACGGTTGCGTTCTTGCAGGTCAGATTGCAGGTATGGTTAAGAAAGAACAAACCTGTAAGGAAATGATAGATGAAATGTTCGCAGAGGCAGAACAGGTATTAGGCGGTGCTTCAAAATGGGTAAAATAGCATTTGTTTTTTCAGGTCAAGGGGCACAATACACTGGTATGGGTAAAGAGCTTTATGATTGCTCTGCTGCTGCAAAGGCTGTATATGATATGGCTGACAGCATAAGACCTAATACCTCTGCACAGTGCTTTACAGCTGAACAAGATGAATTAAACAGAACAGTAAACACACAGCCTTGTTTATTTACTGCCGATTTAGCTGTTGCACAGGCTGTAGTTGAAAAAGGCATTAAGCCAGATTATGTTGCTGGTTTTTCTCTTGGGGAAATTGCAGCACTTGGCTTTTCTGGTATAATGAGCCACGAAGATGCCTTTAAGCTGGTTTGTAAGCGTGGAGAGCTTATGGACAAGGCTGCACAGGAAACTAAAGGTGCAATGGTTGCAGTAATGAAGTTATCACCTGAAAAGGTAGATGAGATTTGTAGCAAACTGGAAAATTGCTATCCTGTAAATTACAACAGTCAGGCTCAAATTGTAGTTGCTACAGTAGAAGAAAATGTAGAAGCATTAATGACAGCTGTTAAAGATGAAAAAGGACGAGCAAAGCAACTGGCTGTTAGTGGAGCTTTCCACTCTCCTTTTATGAGCAGTGCTGCACAGGGGTTAGCTGAATATTTACAGGACAAACAGCTAAACAACCCTACAACACCTGTATATAGCAATGTAACAGCTGAACCTTATTCTGGAGATTATAAGGAATTAATTAAGAAACAGGTAGAAAGCCCTGTACAGTGGCTTAAAACTGTAGAAAATCTTATAGATTTAGGTGTAGATACATTTATTGAGGTTGGTGTTGGCAAAACACTTGCAAACCTAATAAAGAAAATTGACAAAAATGTTACTGTATTCAATATAGAAAATAAAGAAACTTTAGATGGATTAAATATTTAAATTGGAGGAAATAAAGATGAGTTTAGAAAATAAAACAGCTATTGTAACAGGTGCTTCAAGAGGTATTGGTTTATCTGTTGCTAAAAAATTAGCTTCACAAGGTGCAAATATCGCTATACTATATGTTGGAAACCCAGAAGAGGGTGAAAACGCAAAAAAAGAGATTGAAGCTCTAGGTGTAAAGGTTGGTCTTTACTATTGTGATGTTTCTAATTTTGAGGAATCTAAAAAGACTGTAGAGCAGGTTATTGAAGAATTTGGTGGTATTGATATTCTTGTTAATAATGCTGGTATTGTAAGAGATAAGCTAATCCTAAAAATGGAGGAAGCAGATTTTGATGCAGTAATAAATGTAAACCTAAAGGGTACATTTAATATGATTAAGCATACATATACCCACTTTATGAAGAAAAGAGCAGGTAGAATTGTAAACGTTGCTTCTGTTGTTGGTATTAACGGTAATGCAGGACAGGCTAACTACTCAGCTTCTAAGGCTGGCGTTATTGGTATGACAAAGTCTGTTGCAAAGGAACTTGCTGGTAGAGGCGTTACAGTAAACGCTGTTGCTCCTGGTTATATTATTACTGATATGACAAATGCACTAAGCGACAAGGTTAAAGATGCTATAGAGGCTTCTATTCCAATGAAAAAGCGTGGCTTACCAGAAAATGTAGCAGACGCTATTGCTTTCCTATGCTCTGACGAAGCTTGTTATGTAACAGGTGAAGTTATTAGAGTTGATGGCGGTATGGCAATGTAATTTCATACTGTCTATTAATTTTATATTCAGAGAGGAGTTTTTTCCAAAATGAAAAGAGTAGTAGTTACAGGACTAGGTTGCGTTTCTCCACTGGGCAACGATGTTGAAACAACTTGGAATAATATGGTTGACGGTGTATGCGGTATAGATTTTATTACAAAGTTTGACACTGAAGATTGTAAGGCTAAATTAGCAGGTGAGGTTAAAGATTTTGACCCACTTAAATATATAGAAAAAAGAGATTTAAGAAAAACAGACCTTTATGTACAGTATGCATTGGCTGCTGCACAACAGGCTGTTGAAGATAGTGGTATTTTAGGCAACGTAGACGAAGACCGTTTTGGTGTTTATGTAGGCTCTGGAATTGGTGGTATGACTACATTTTATGACAATAGCGTAGGTCATCATACAGGTGGTTCAAGAAAGGTTTCACCTCACTTTATTCCTATGATGATTTCAAACATTGCAGCTGGTCAAGTTGCTATTAGATTTAATGCTAAAGGTGTATGCTTACCAATAGTTACAGCTTGTTCTACAGGCACACACGAGCTTGGCGAGGCGTACCGTGCTATTAAACACGGTTATGCAGATGCTATTATTGCTGGTGGTAGCGAAGCTGCTATTACTCCACTTTCAATAGCAGGCTTTTCAAACTGTAAAGCCTTAACACTTAGCCAAGACCCTAACAACGCCTCTACCCCATTCGATAAAAATCGTAGCGGTTTTGTTATGGGTGAAGGTGCCGGTATGTTAATTCTTGAGGAATACGAACACGCTAAGGCAAGAGGTGCTAAAATTTATGCAGAATTTGTTGGTTATGGCAACACCTGTGACGCTCACCACGTAACAGCACCAGACCCAGAGGCTGCCGGCAGTGCAAAGGCGTTTTCTCTAGCTTTTGAAGAAGCTGGTCTAAAGGCTGACGAAAAGCTATACATTAACGCACATGGCACCAGCACACCTGCAAATGACAAGGGCGAAACAAAGGCTATTAAAATTGCTTTAGGCGAAAAGGCTTACGATACATTAATTAGCTCTACAAAATCAATGACAGGTCATATGCTTGGTGCAACAGGTGGTGTAGAAGCCATTGCCGCTGTACTTGCTGTACAAAATAATATAGCTCCACCTACTATAAACCTTACTGAACCTGATGAGCTTTGCGACCTAAACTACTGTGCAGGTAAGGCTGTAAAAGAAACAATAGATATATCAGCCTCATCAACACTTGGTTTTGGCGGTCACAACGCAGTAGTTGTTTTTAGAAAAGTTACCGATTAATGCATAACCCGTTTACAGGCTATGCTGTCTTTCAAAAGAAGGAAAGGATTTAACAAAATGTATAGTATAGAAGAAATTAAGGACTTAATTGCTACACTTGACAATTCAAGCCTTACTAATTTAGAAATCACCTGCGAAAACGGTGAGAAATTGTGCCTTAAAAAGAAGGTTGCCAATAACGCTTCATCTACAGTAAGTTTTGCTGTACCTATGGGCAATGCTCCAGTACCACCAGTTTCTCCTGTAGCTAATGTGCCATCAGCAAATATTACAGCTACTAAAACAGAAGAAACTGTTGAAGCTGTTAAGGGCAAAACTATAGACTGCCCAATGGTTGGTGTATTTTACACCTCCCCTTCCCCTGATGCTGAGCCTTATGTAAAGGTTGGCTCAAAAATAGAACAGGGCGACATTTTATGTATTATAGAAGCTATGAAGCTAATGAACGAGGTTACAGCTACAGAAAGTGGTACAATTAAAGAAATACTTGTTGAAAACGGCGATATTGTAGAATTTGGACAGCCTTTGTTTGTTATAGAATAACAGGAGGAACTTAAAATGAATCAAGAAGAAATTAAAAAGATTATTCCTCACCGTGACAATATGCTACTTGTTGAGGAAGCTGAAAAAATAGATGATGTTACATCAAAGGGTAAATATACAGTAAAGGGAGATGAATTCTTTCTACAGGGTCATTTCCCAGGTAACCCTGTTGTTCCTGGTGTTATTCTTTGTGAAATGATGGCTCAAACAAGCTGTGTACTTATTTCAGACAGTGCATCAAGCTCTACACCATATTTCTCAAAAATGGACAATGTAAAGTTCAAAGAAAAAGTATTACCAGGTGACACATTAGAAACAATCTGTACTCTAACAAAAAGCAGAGGTGTTTTTTACTTCATATCCGCAAAGGGTTATGTAAAAGACAAGCTGTGTGTACAGGCTGACTTTACAGTTGCCGTTGTACCTAACAAAGAGTAATTCCATTTAGGAAATTTGTTGATATTATAATATTCTTCAATGTTAAATGTTAGGAGTTGTGCAATTTGTTTTCTAAGATTTTAATAGCAAATCGTGGAGAAATTGCTGTAAGAGTAATAAGAGCCTGTAGAGAAATGGGTATTTCTACCGTTGCGGTATATTCAGAGGCAGACAAAAACGCTATGCACGTACAGCTTGCTGACGAAAGCTATTGCTTGGGAGGGCCTCAGGTTGCTGACAGCTATTTGAATATGACAGCAATTATAACCATAGCCATTGCAACAGGTGCACAGGCAATTCACCCTGGTTATGGTCTTTTATCAGAAAATGCAAAATTTGTTTCTTTATGCGAACAATGCAATATTAAGTTTATAGGCCCTAGTGCAGAAATGATTTCTTTACTGGGTGATAAGGATATGGCTAGAAAAACAATGCGTGAAGCAGGTGTTCCTGTTACCCCTGGTTGTGACATTGTTGAAACCCTTGAAAAAGCAAAAGAAGAAGCAGAAAAAATTGGTTTTCCTCTGCTAATTAAGGCTCGCTCAGGTGGTGGTGGTCGTGGAATTAGACTGGTAAATTCACCTGAAGAATTTGACAATGCCTATAATTCAGCTTCAGCCGAGGCAGCTGCTGCTTTTGGTGATGGTGCTGTGTATATGGAAAAATTCTTAAAACCTGTAAAGCATATAGAAATGCAGTTACTTGCTGACAAGTATGGCAATGTAATATGTTTAGGCGAAAGAGAATGTTCTGTACAAAGAAAAAACCAAAAGTTAATCGAGGAAAGTCCATCACCTGCTATAACACCAGAAATTCGTAAAGAAATGATGTCTGCTGCCAAAAAGGCTGCCCTTGCAGTTAATTACGAAAATGCTGGTACTGTAGAGTTTTTGTTAGATAAAGATAATAACTTCTATTTTATGGAGATGAATACTCGTCTACAGGTTGAACACCCTGTTACAGAAATGGTTACAGGACACGATTTGGTTCAATGGCAAATTAGAATTGCTGCCGGTGCAATGCTTACTGTAACACAGGATAAGGTATTTATACATGGTCACGCTATTGAATGTCGTATAAATGCAGAAAATCCAGAGCTTAATTTTAGACCATCTTGCGGTACTATTAAAAGATTACACATACCAGGTGGTCCATCTGTAAGATTTGACACAGCTATTTATCAGGATTATACTATTCCACCTTATTACGATTCAATGATAGGTAAGTTAATAGTACAAGCAAGAACAAGAGATTTTGCTATAAGAAAAATGAAAATGGCTTTAAGTGAGCTTAATATACACGGTTTAGACCATAACAGAGATTTACAAATTGATATTCTCTCTGACAGCGAATTTGTTGACGGTACATATACAACCGACTTTATGGAAAACCGTGAAAACAGAAAAAATAAAAAGACAAATAATAATATATAACCTATAACCATAAGCGTGGTTATATACACCACGCTTATGGTTAATAAATTAGATGATTACAGCTAATGCTAATAGATATTAAATTAATTAATCTTAACCATTTTTTATTTAATTACTATTAGTCCAATGCTGATATAATATGATATAATAAATATAGTTTAGATTGGAGGTTGCTTATGTTTAACAGCGATTTTTTTACTTTTCTTAAACCTAAAAACGAGCTTGAGAAAATCTCATCTGAAAAATCTACCGAAGAAGTAAAGCCTTATGTACCAGATGCACTGTGGATAAAATGCCCTGAATGTAAGAGAATGTTACTTACAACAGACCTTGACGAAAATAAAAGAGTTTGTACACATTGTGCTCATCATTTTAGAGTTACAGCTAGAAAAAGAATCGAGATGATAGCTGACAATGACTCTTTTGTGGAAATGGACAGCGAATTAACTTCAAAAAATATTATAGACTTCCCTAACTATAGCAAAAAACTTGCTGCAGCAAAAACCAGAAGTGGCGAAAACGAGTCTGTTATTACTGGTGTTTGCACAATAAATGGCTATAAGGTTGTATTGTTTGCTATGGACCCTAGCTTTATGATGGGTTCAATGGGTACTGTAACAGGTGAAAAAATCACCAGAGCCTTTGAGTATGCTACAGAAAATGAATTGCCGGTAATCGCTTTTACCGTTTCTGGTGGAGCAAGAATGCAAGAAGGTATTTTGTCCCTTATGCAGATGGCTAAAACCAGCGGTGCAGTTAAATTACACAGCGACGCAGGTTTGCTTTACATTACTGTACTTACCGACCCTACCACAGGTGGCGTAACAGCCAGCTTTGCTATGGAGGGAGATATTATACTGTCAGAGCCAAAAGCATTGGTTGCCTTTGCTGGTCCAAGAGTTATTGAGCAAACAATTAGACAAAAGTTGCCAAAGGACTTCCAAACAGCAGAATTTCTACAAGACAAAGGCTTTGTAGATGCTGTAGTTGACAGACGAGAAATGAAAAACACATTATCCAAACTACTAGCAATGCACAATATTGAATGTACAGTAGATAATAAGGAGGTGGAATAAATGAGAGCATTTGACAGAGTTTCTGCGGCTCGTTCTGCCGATAGACTTACCTCATCTGATTTTATAAACGCATTGTTTGGAGATAGCTTTTTTGAGCTTCACGGTGACAGACGCTATGCAGACGACAAGGCTATAAAAGCTGGAATTGCTATGCTTGGCAATACACCTGTTACTGTTATTGGATTGGACAAGGGTAAGAATATTAAAGAAAGAGTAGAAAAGAATTTTGGTTCTGCCCACCCAGAGGGTTACAGAAAAGCATTACGCCTTATGAAACAGGCTGAAAAATTTAGACGTCCTGTTCTTTGCTTTGTAGATACCAGTGGTGCTTTTTGCGGTATTGGTGCTGAAGAAAGAGGTCAAGGACAGGCTATAGCAGAAAACCTTATGGAAATGATGACACTGAAAACACCTATTTTATCAATACTTATAGGCGAAGGTGGTAGCGGTGGTGCTTTAGCATTGGCTGTAGCTAACGAGGTATGGATGCTTGAAAATTCAGTTTATTCCGTAATTTCTCCAGAAGGCTGTGCAAGTATTCTGTGGAAAGACCCTGCAAAAACACCAGAGGCGGCACAGTGTTTGCGTTTAACTGCAAATGACTTATTTACAATGGACGTAATAGAAAGAATTATAAGAGAACCACAATCTGTGGACAGCCCACTGTTTATCAGCCTTAAAACTCTTATTTCTAATACATTTGATAAATATTTAATGATGTCTGACGAGGAATTGCTGGAACACCGTTACAATCGTTTTAGAAAGTACGGACAAACTACAACTATCTTTAATTTTAACGATAATCAAAGTATATAAACAACGCAAAAGCTATTTTGGGAGAAAACTTCCAAAATAGCTTTTTTAATGGAAAAAATGCAAGGCGAATTTTCTTTCGACTTGCATTTAATTTTTCTATATTAAATAATATCCTATTTACACAACATCATAAAGCTAAATTAAGTAACACTGCTGCTATTTGGAAGTAAACCACCAACGAAATAGCATCAACAGCTGTTGTAATAAATGGACTTGCCATAACAGCAGGGTCAAAACCAATCTTCTTTGCTAACATTGGCAATACACACAACCAATTATCTTTGCCACAAATACCGTTACTATTAGTGTTATGCAAACTACTAAAGA
>JAXKHT010000153.1:0-4510 GCA_036549705.1 Acutalibacteraceae bacterium
TGACAGAAATACTGGTGGAATTGTTATTGCTGCTAAAAATGCAGACAGCCTGCGTATATTAAATGCAAAAATGAAAACCAGAGAGCTTACTAAAATTTACCTTTGCTTAGTACAAGGTAAACTAAAGCACAGTTCAGGACTTCTTGAGGGTTATTTAGAAAAGAACGAAAAGAAAAACAAGGTAACTGTTTTGAAAGCTCCTACTGAAAATTCAAAGCACATAAAAACCAAGTACACATTAATAAAACATATTTCTAACAATAGCTTGGTTGAAATTGATTTGCTTACAGGTAGAACTCATCAAATACGAGCTCATATGGCATCAATAAAACATCCTTTACTTGGTGACACAAAATATGGTTATAAAAGAAAAGGTGAAAATGATATTTATAAATATCAAGCATTGTACGCTTATAAAATCACTTTTAATTTTGAAACTGATGCTGGTTGTATGGAATATCTTAACGGCAAAAGCTTTGAAGTTGATATGAATAAAATTTGGTTTCTTTAAGGAAACATTCTTATAAAAAATATGTCAGAAACGGGGGATACATATGGATAGTAGTCTAGACAATAATTTATTAGAATTAAATCCAAAGATTGTTAACAGGCTGTCTTCCTTTTTTAAGGTGCTTGGTGATGAAACAAGAGTTAAAATTATATACGCTTTATCTCAAAAGGAAATGTGTGTAAATGACCTTTCTGAAATAATAGATATTTCTCAATCTGCTATTTCTCATCAGCTAAAATTACTAAAGCTAGAGGGGCAAGTTAAATCCAGAAGAAATGGCAAAAACATTTACTATTCATTAGATGATGACCATATAGTTGATGTTCTTAATCAAGCCTTGTCACATATCTGTCATAAGCTTGACGAAAACAAAGATTGATGCTGTGGTAATTTTTTTTACAATACTTGACATAATTAAACAGCAATAATATAACGAATAAAATGCATTTTAGGAGGTTATTATGAACGGAAATAACAATCAATACAACAATCAATATGCCAACTATAGCACTAGCGTAGAGCCACCACAAAATTACCCAAAAGAAAATGTATTTTTAGGTGTTTTAGGTGCGTTTCTTTTCTCTCTTGCTGGTGGTATTCTTTGGTATGTACTTTACCAAATTGGTATTCTTGCAGCAATTAGTGGATTTGTAGGTACTTTTGCTGCCATTTATGGATACTTTATATTCTCAAAAAATGAGAGTATGAAAGGTATAGTTATTGGTGTAATCTTCTCTCTTTTAACATTGGTATTAGCTTGGTATTTATGTATTGCGACAGATGTTTTCAACGTATATAAAGAATGGTACGCAATGGGCGAGATTGATTATCAGATTACCTTTGGCGAAGCACTTCAGTCTGTACCTCTTTTTATGACTGAACCTGAAATCGCCTTTAATTATTGGAAAGATTTAGTTATAGGAATTATATTTGCTGTAGCTGGTAGTATTAAGCCTGTGCTATCTTTCAAAGATATTATATAATTTTTATAGAATGTATTTTGCTGCCTGTCTATTTAGACAGGCACTATTTTTTGTTATTTTATATATTTTTACTTGCAGAACAAATTTTTACATCTTCCCTATTGACATTTGTTTTGTCTTGTAGTAATATTACGATACAACATATGATTAAATGTTCATATGTTGTATCGTAATATTTTAGAGGGGGCTTTATTTATGGCTGAATACATATTTTTACTAAACAACCTTAACTGTGCAAATTGTGCAAAGAAAATCGAGAATAAAATAAATCAATCATCACTAATCCAAAAGGCTGTTTTTTCTTTTACAACAAAAAAGCTAGTGGTTAACAGTAATTGTTCGGCAGAACAACTGTTAATATCAATTCAAGAGATTTGCGATAGCATTGAAGATGGAGTTACTGTTGAGATTTTCCAAAATAATAAAGCTAAAAAAAGTAACGGAAATTTTAGCCATAAAAAAGATATAATAAAAATTAGCTGTGGCGTTGCACTTTTTATATGTGCTATTGTTTTTCAAAATTTATTTGCAGATTTTTATAACAATGCTTTAGCTATTATATTCTACATTATGGCATACATTATCCTTGGCGGAAAAGTATTAGTAAGAGCTGTTAAAAACATATCTAAAGGAAATATTTTTACCGAAAACTTTCTAATGAGCATAGCAACACTGGGTGCCTTTGCTATTGGAGAATTTTCTGAGGCTGTTGGTGTTATGCTGTTTTTTAACATAGGCGAATTGTTTGAAAAAATTGCAGTACAACGCAGTAAAAATCAGATAATAAATGCACTTGATTTACGTCCTGAACAGGTTAACATTATTAAAGATGATGAAATTATCACCATTCCTTCAGAAAATGCAAATGTTAATGACATTATTTTAGTTAGACCTGGTGACAGAATACCATTAGACGGAACTATTATGGAGGGCAACAGTCAATTAGATACCTCTGCTGTTACTGGTGAGAGTATTCCTATATCGGTTTGCCAAGGAAATGAAATAATGTCTGGCTGTGTTAATATTTCAGGAGTATTAAAGGTTAGAGTTGATAAAGTATTAAAAGGATCTATGGTAAGCAGAATATTAGACTCTGTAGAAAACGCAACAGCAAACAAGCCTAAGATTGACAGCTTTATAACCAGATTTTCCAGAATATACACTCCTATTGTAGTTGCCATAGCATTAATTACAGCTTTTGTAATACCTTTTATTAATGGTTATGAATTTCTTCCTTGGATATACACAGCAATTAGCTTTTTAGTTATGAGTTGTCCTTGTGCTTTAGTTTTAAGTGTGCCACTTGCCTTTTTCTCTGGCATAGGTGCGGGCTCTAAAAAAGGAATTTTATTTAAGGGTGGATTGGCTATTGAGGCTATTGGAAAAATTAAAGCAGTTGCAATGGACAAAACAGGGACAATTACTAAAGGCTCTTTTGAAATTCAAGAAATTGTTCCAGTTGATTTATCAAGGATTGACCATAAATATCTATTACAGCTTTGTGCAACCTGCGAACAAGCCTCTACACATCCTATAGCAAAAAGCATTTGTGACTATGGAAAAAATAATGGGGTTGAAATACTAAGGGCTGATAATATCCAAGAAATTAAAGGCAAAGGAATTAAAGCTGTTTTTGATAACAAGACAGTATTATGTGGCAGTGAAAAATTGTTAAATGATAATGGTGTGGATTTAACAAAATATAGTAGTAGTTCTACAGGTACACAGGTACTTGTTGCTGTTGATGGTATTTTTGCAGGACATTTAACAATAGCAGACAGCATAAAAAACGGTGCAAAGGAAACTATTAAAAAACTGAAAGAAAAGCATATATTCACTTCAATGTTAACAGGCGACAGAGAAGTAACAGCAAATGCTGTAGGTAAGGAAATTGGTATAGAAAAGGTATATTCTAAGCTATTGCCTCAAGATAAATTGTCAGCAGTACAGGACATAAGAAAAGAATATGGCAATGTAATGTTTATAGGTGACGGTATAAACGACACCCCTGTTCTTGCTGGAGCTGATGTTGGCTGTGCAATGGGTAGTGGAGCTGATTCTGCCATTGAAATTGCTGACATAGTGTTTATGAATTCTAATATAGAAGCTATTCCTGAAGCATTAGACATCGCCAAAAGAACCAATATAATTTCCAAACAAAATGTAATTTTTGCATTAGCAATAAAGTTTATTGTTATAATTTTAGGAGTTACAGGTATATATTCAAGTATGTGGTTAGCTGTTTTTGCAGACACAGGTGTTGCTATGCTGTGTATATTAAATTCAATAAGATTACTTTTTAAGTATAGAAAATAGTATATTTTATTTATTTTGAGAGTGTTTAGTGGTTCATATATTGCAAAAGTTTAATTCGTATATTGACAATATTAAGAATGTATATTAAAATAATACAAGTGAGTAGACTGAACGGCTGCGGGTTACAAGGCTGAAAAGCAGTACCCGAGGAAAGTCCGGGCTCCACAGGGCAAGAATAACGGCTAACGGCCGCCGGGGGTGACCCCAGGGAAAGTGCAACAGAGATATACCGCCGATTTATCGGTAAGGGTGGAAAGGCGAGGTAAGAGCTCACCGGAGTTAAGGAGACTTAACTGCCCTGCAAACCCTATTCGGAGCAACACCGTGGAAAGACATTATGCATTTGCCCGATGCGTCTTAGGAGGTGGCACTGAGCAGTTTCGGTAACGAGCTGCCAAGATAGATGGTCGTTCACGACAGAACTCGGCTTACAGGTCTAGTCACAACTTATATGAATATTGAATTGCTTTTTTCAGCAAAAGCAAACAATCCCTCACCTTGGTGCTTGGTGAGGGATTTGCTTTTTATCTTTTATATAGGATACTATCCTTTTCTTATTAACAACACAAATATAATAAACCGGGAAAGTTGTAAAATAAAAAGACCAAAAATAAAGTTCCATAATAGAACTCGTGATATAATGTTAAGCGACCAAACCAAACATCGAAAGGAGAACTATTATGGAACGATTAAATAATAA
>JAXKHT010000154.1:0-9562 GCA_036549705.1 Acutalibacteraceae bacterium
ATTTGCAAAATGATTGCCCTGGTCAGCTGAAGTTTGCAGATTGGTTATTGCTTTGTCTAAGTTGTAATACTGACTTTCAGGGTCAGCATAAATTTTGCCTAAATGATAATTTGCAAAATGGTTACCTTGGTCTGCTGACGTCTGCAGATTAGTTATTGCTTTGCCTAAGTCATAAAAACGACTTTCTTTATCTAAATAGATTTTGGCTAACTGATAATTTGCAAAACTGTTACCACCATCTACAGACTTTTCAAAATATTCAATAGCTTTTTCCACATTAAAATATTTACTGTCGTTATTTGCGAAAATAAGTCCCAACTTTTGATATGCAGTAGCATTGCCTTTTTGGGCGGATTTGGTTAACCATTCTATAGCTTTATCCTCATTCGTTTCTACTCCTTGACCCTTAGTGTACATTGTGCCTATAGTCAGTTCAGTGGTCTTATTAGGCATTTCTTTCTCTGCTTTTATGTATAAGTCAAATGCACTTTTGTAGCAACTATATGCATCTTCCTTATTAATATCTTTTGTATGAAATTTTTCAGTTTCAAGAAGCTGTCCCATTTTATAATAGGCATCTGCAAATCCCATATCTGCAGAAATCATATAATGTTGAAATGCCAAACGGTAATCAACATTTGTGCCTAACCCTTTTTCGTATATCATAGCTATTTTGTAAGAGGATTGTGCCTGCGTTAGCTCATTTTTTGATTTTTGGGCATTTTCATAACGGGATTTCGCTTCACTATAATTAACATCACACCCTAATCCGTACAATGCTATATTTCCAAGATAAATATTTGAGTATGGTATTTTTCCTTGAGAGCCTGTAAAGTATAACTTAGCCTTTTCGTAATTTTGCATTATGCCATAACCGTTGTAATACATAGACCCAAGGGTATACATAACTCTGGAAATATCATAATTAACATCATTAATAGGATTATTACAGTTTATACAATCCCATGTTTCCGGTGGAAGTTGACAAAGTAATAAATCGTGTGCTTTAAGAAAATAATTATTACTTATTTCAATATCTGCCTCTACACCAATTCCGTTGTAATACATTTTTCCTAACTGATAATTAGCATAAGCGTTATTCTTATTAGCGGACATAACAAGGTAACGGTGTGCAAGCTCATAATTTTTTGCAATGTTATCCTCCGTACTTCCGTAAAGATATTTTATTCCCAAATTATAAGCAGAGTCAGAATTATCTTCTGCCTTGTATTCTAAATCAAGTATTTCATCGTTTACAGTTAAAAAATCAGGCATTAACAGGTTTTCTTTTTCAAATTCAACAATATTGTCTATCGAAACATCTAAGTTATCATCAATAAATTGTTCTATTTGTTTCTCGTCACCGACCTTTGTATCACGCTCATCTACAGGAACACTCTCGTTTTCTATTAGGGGTTCATTAAAGGCAAAGTTTTCAATAGTATTGCCGGTATTGTGTAAATATAAATTATTATCTATTTGTAATTCCCTTGCTTTTTTTAGTAGGCAATTTTTTAACATCTTAAAGTTATTGTTGTTTTCAATAGGAGTATTATATTTAGGGTGCTTGTTGTATGTACCTAATATTTTTTCTTGTTCACTGCACCACATATTGTACAGCTTTGTCATATCTGCCGATTTTTCTATTAAATCGTGTAATATATTATCTACTTGATTTTTTATATCCTGTGGCTGATATTTATAAAAATATTTACCTGTAGTGGGCATAGCTTTTGCTAAATCAATTAAACGACCTTGTAATTCTAACATTATCTCTTTATTATACTGAGATAATGGATTATCGTTTATTTTATCTACAAGTCTTTCCATTTCCTCTTTTATTTTATTACGATATTCGGTCTGACTTACAAACGAGTGCCTAAGGTCATCCTTGAATATTTCGTTTGCAAATGCAGATTTTATGCTTTTTATTCCTTTAGCGTTTATATATCCCTCTTTAGGGTCTGTGCTATATATAAAAAGATGGATATGTGGGTGATAGCCTGTGTTGTGCATACCGGCATACCATCTTAAATTTTCAAGTTTAATGTTGTTTGCTTTTGCAATAGTATCTATTTGACTTCGTACTAATTGTTTCCAAGGGGCTTGTGAGGAGTAGCCTAATCTGTCTGCATCTTCTCTGCGTAATGAAATAACGTGAGTCCATATACGTCCCTTGTGGTTTGATATTTCTTCCATTGCTTTCTCTAAATTTACATTTTCGGTAGATGAAAAAAGTCCGTGCTGTTGACTTTTTTCAATGTCAACAGACGGACGAGTTCCTACATAGCTTACTAACTCCGAAACACCTTCATCAAGTAATATCCCATTATCTAACAACAGCAGTTCAGATAGTCTTGTTATAAGCTCCGAAGCATTTGCCTTTGTTGGATTTTCTATATAATCTATGTATTCGTGGGTGTTTTTATAATCACGACATTCTTTCATCAGGATTTCCAGTGCGTTTTTCTGTTTATCGGTTGCATTACCCTCAATAATTGGGTTGTTATTATTAAAAGAAACAGACTCTCGGGTGCCTACATATTCTACCAAATTGGCGGTATGTGACTTTGTAAAAATATTTTTGTTTTCCTGTTGACCAGGCTGTGCAACTCTGAAATAACGACTGTTTAGAATTATGCTGGCACCCATATTTATCGCTCCTTAATAATCTGAATTAATTGCTTCAAGTATACTAATTGAACCGTGAGATTGCTTAACGCTATCAACAGCGGTTTTTCTCAGTTTATCATATGTTTCTTTGCTCATCTGCAGGTCATTTGCCATTAAGCGTGTAAGCATATCCATTTCTACTGCTGACTTAAACTGCATTTTAGCAATGCGGTCTGATAGTTGCTTTAACTCTGAACTTATTTTACCACCATATATATCGCACAAATATTCTTGATTTAAACTATTTGTAAGATAAGAGAAGTAAAAAGTTATTGCACGCTCAAGTGCTGTATTTCTTGAAGTTGATTCTATCATTTTGCATATCATATCTAATTTTTTATATGTTGCCTTTGGTAGTACCATAGTTGTCTTTAATTTTTGATACTGGCTTACAGTTTTGTCAACCAGTTTATCTTGATTTAAGTATTCTGCCATATTTATTCTCCATATTCTTCTATAAAACTAAAATTTATATAATTACTTAAAGGGTAATAGCCAACAATATGTATATCGTTGTATTCAAATGTTCTTGTGGTGACTATGCTAATATCCCATTTTACACCTCCGTCCCCAACAACAGTAGTTATTGTTGTTCCCTCAACATCAACTACAATACCCATAAGGTCAGAGGCGTTGCTTTCACAATTACTATTAAGAAATATAATATCACCAGGAAACGGAATATATTTATTTCCAAAGCTATAACCATACTCAAATTTGCCGGTGTTTTTACATTCCGCTAAGGCTGTATTGTTATCTGTATATTTTTTATAATAACCACTATCTATATAACCCATTTTGTCACAACAGTAAGAAACAAATATACTGTCCCAGTTGCCATTTATAGGAGCATAACCTAAATAGGTTGTGTATTTTTTATTTACCTGAGATAAAGCATATTCAGCCATTTTATCACCATTGTTTGTAAGGTCTATATAGTTTGCAAACTCAATAATTTGCCTTCGTTCATCACTGCTGATAGATACAGATAGCTTTGTTTCTATACGGTCGAAAAAGTCGTTATCATTCAATATAGATGTATATTTTTGTGATTCAGAGTTGTATATAAACTCACTGTCTAATATTTTATTAACTGCAGTTTCCTTGTCTTTGTCATTATCAATGGTATTGCATAAAAAGAAATATGTAGCGTACATAATCTTTTCTTTGTATTGCTCACTTTCAAGATTAGGCAATATTTCTACTACTAATCGTGGTCGAAAATATTTTACTATTTCTTGAACAGTTATTTGTGAGCTTCTATAATTAGTTATGCTGCTACAGCTCATAAGGAGTACAAGAAATAATACAACTATCACAATAATTATTTTCTTGTTATTCTTTAATAATAGTTGTTTTACAAATACAGACATTATTTGCCCCCTGCTGTACCAAATAATTTTGCAATATGTGGCGGTGCAACTACTTTTAGATGATAGCGTTCCATACCGCACATATACAAACAATGACCTTGGTTTGGGTATCTTATAATATTGTACTCACTTTTAGTTGCACCGAAAAATCTAATATACTCATCTCCGTCAATATCGCCTGGATAGAATAATAATTTATGGGTAGGTGTAGATACAATAGGTTTTGTGTAGCTTGAAATTTTAGGGTCGCAAAAATCCTCAGGATTTTGACTTGCTAAAACAACATTACTGTTACGCTTTCTGCCTCGTTTAACAAAGGAACGAACATAGGACAATGCGATTGTGTTTTTTAGAAATTCGTGAAACTCATCAAACATTACTACACACTCGCCCTCAGTAAGGAATTTGTGGCTCATATATGAAAGGATATTGAAAAACATAGCGTTTTTAAGATTTTCATTAGTTTCAAGCATTTCTTTAACATTAAACACGATATGGTCTGAATTTGGTATATTGGTATGTCCGTTAAAAAATATTGACTCAGAGCCAACACAAATACTGTTAAGTGATAATGACAATGAACGAAGCATATCAAGGGTATATAAACTATTAGGGTTATAGCTTTCAAATTCTTCAACAATAAGTTTGTGTAGGTCTGACAATATTGGATAATCGGTTGGTTGCAATAGCTCAAAATTTGTGGTTTCATCAATTCCAAATTGACTATATAGCTTTGATAAAATGATTTCCAGTGTGTCTAATTCGTTAGATGTAATCTCAGGCTTATATGAACCAAAAAAGTCCCTTAGGAAAGCTATATGTTGGCTTAGTCTACTATTTTTCAAAAAAGCCTGTGGTACTTCTGTATCTTTAATGTCATTAACACTTTCTCCGTTTGACCATATTTTAGGCTCAAGAATATTTATGATGTATTCACCGGACATCATATTCATAACTGTACCGCCGAGTTTTTGCGTAAGTTCTTCATATTCGTTTTCAGGGTCGCATATATACAATTTTTTGCCTGCCATTCTAAAAATCGTTTCTATGTTTTTGCATAGATAAGATTTACCTTGTCCGCTGTTACCCAGTATTAGTATATGTCCGTTTGTTTTGTCACTGGTTCGCAAGTCAAAGTTTACGAGTATATTACTGCCATTGTTATCCTTACCAATGTAAAATCCCTGAGGGTCAGCCTTACCACTATAGGAAAAAGGATAAAGGTTAGCCACTGATGAGGCAGGGAGAACACGCTCGAATTGTGAGAAAAATCTATTTCTTCCAAAAGGCTGTACACTTTGAAAGCCCTCTTTTTGCTTTAGCTTTAATTCATCAACAGCCATATTCTGTGCGTTAATAGAGGACTTAACTTCTTCCTGTAATGCCGAGAGCTTTTCCTGACTATGTGCAATCATTTCTATAAATACAGCACAGTGTAGCAAAGGTTCTTTTGACTTGTGCATTCGCCTTATAATAGACTGTATGTCATTTATGTTTTCCTCTGCCTCAGTATTTTCTTTTACACCTGATGAACTACTTTGTTTAAGCCTATTTCTTCTTTCTGCTTTTTTGATGTAATTGTTAGCATCCATTCTGCTTACTTCACGCACATAAATGTGTAAGGTTACACCATCCATTTCTCCTAGTTCTCTAAACAACGCAAGTTGAGATGTAACAGTTGGATAAGACCTTATGGCCCATACACAACGATATGTGTTACCTAAAATATAGCTGTCAGGATAAAATTTAATTACTGACGGAGCAATAATATCAAGAAACGGTTTTATCTCCTCTGTAGCGAGTAGCTCTCTATCAG
Source organism: Acutalibacteraceae bacterium (assembly GCA_036549705.1). Classification (GTDB taxonomy): domain Bacteria; phylum Bacillota; class Clostridia; order Oscillospirales; family Acutalibacteraceae; genus CAG-964. The sequence continues at coordinate 5,863 of JAXKHT010000154.1, forward strand.
ACTTTATACTAACGGTATTCTGTTTAGATTTACTTTTAGCCATATTAATTATCCTCCTGTTCTAAGTATTTTAATCCGTCATAATAGCTATAGTCCTCATTAAGGGCATTGTCATAATAGATTGTAAGTATTCTTTTGTAATCTTCCTCTTGGGCTATTCTTATAACAAAGTTACCGTCTGTAAGCTGTTGAATTATTCGATTAACCGAATTTCTTATGGTTTCATTTGATGTTCCTCTGTTAAAGGTTGCCAACAAAAAGAACTCTCGGTTAGTTGCCATATTAACTCTTATATCCTTTAAGAAGTCTATTTCCTTTAACAATAAATTTTTAAGAACAGGGTTAGTTTCTTCTTCGTGCCTATCTATTAAATATTGAATATTATTATCATAATTTTGCGTACTATTTACGCAAAGCATTTCAATATTAGGCACCGCTTTTTGCACATTTGTAAGTGCTATAATTTTGCTGTTTATTATATTGTCGCTTAAAACACAAAGATTTGTAGGTTGGATAATTATTGCGATTTTAATTTTACCGTTAAACAAATGGAGGCTATCATCTTTTACAGATGACACCTCCATAAGTTGCCTTGTACTTTGTAGTTTTTTAGACTGCTTTCTTTTATCGAAAAAGCTCATTCATCTATCCTCCAGAAAAAAGTTTGCTGACCTGTTATCGCATAATTTACAAGAGTTTTAATATACTCATAAACGGAATAATCCGAATCTGCAAGTCTGATTGTAAAAAAGGCAAATGTGGCAGATACCACTAAAGGAATATACAAACTAGTCCACAAAAATAACAAAAAAGAAGCTATTAATGAACAAAACACAATAACAGCATCTCTTGCTTTCCATACAAGAATAACAGCATCTTTATTTAGATTGTCAGGATAATAAAATTCTTCCATTTCTACATACTCTCCTTTATTTTTTGTTCATTCTCTTTCTTATTTCTCTGTCTATAGATTTATTTGCTATTTTATTAATTGCATTGCTTCCACCGATGAATGTACCACTTGCACCTCTTATAATACCGCCGGCTATCAAAAGACCACCTGAGATATTGCCTTTTATAGATGTATCTAAACTAAACTGTTGTGCAATTCTAGGTACCATATTGGCGGCAAACATTGTGCCTATTCCTGAGAAAAAAGTAACTAACCCTGTACCTGTAGAAAAGATATAAAAGCCTGTAAGCAATAATAAATTCTGCATAAAGTGGGTAAAAACTAAACCTATTACCTGTTTACACCAACCTGTGGCTGAGTCTAAATAGCCTCTCGGTATTGAAAAAGCGTGGAAAACACCTACTAAAATTAATGTTAATAATGCACCAGCTCTTGAGATATTTGACATTACAACACCAAATCCGAAAACAATAACAAGTATTACAGCAATTAAGCCAATAAACACATTAGTTGATGAGGCAGTGGTAGTTGTTATAACTGCTGAAAATCCTAGGCTTTGTGTTAGATTTTCAGCCCAGCTTAATCCGGAAGTATAATTTGCAAATTCAAACAACACGGAATATAACCCACCAGACATATTCTTAGCCATATCTGAACATACTCCTGAGAAAAAGTTTATCAGCATAATAGGAATAGAAGCAAAACAACTACAGAATATAAAACCCTTAGCAGTATTAAAGCTAAGTTTTACCCAGCCGTCACCATCACCTGAAGATTGAGCTTCAATTATATATTCTAACAAAGCAATAACAAAGCCTGCAGAAAATAATACCCAGCCTAGAGTTCTAAAACTTGATACTATACTGACTATAAAATTACGAGAAAATAAATCTAATATTCCATAACGGAATATTTCTAAATAGATAGCTAAAAAGGAGCTGACCAACTGGGACAGTCGTTCAGCTCCTGAGTTATAAAAGAAATCCATAGGTATATATCACTCCTTAGCCAAGCATACCCCACATCCACGCAGTGCCAGTTGTTGATATGATTATGCCTGCAATAAGTAGTATAATTGGAACATATTCAATATCATCACTCGACCCTGAGCGATAGGAACGATAAATAGTTGCCAATCTGATTACTAAAATAATAACTAAAACTACCGCTATTAAACCTAAAATACCACCGGCTATAGATTTGATATTAGTTATTATATCCTTTATAGCATTGTTAATAGGGGTTGCAATGTCAATAGCACCTACCGGAACGATTGAAACAACGGCAAGTATAATCAAAACTGTTGCTACTGTTATTATGTTTTTTGTTTTTGGTGAGGATAGCTTTTTTATTATGTTTTTCATTTGTAAAATCTCCTTTTGTATAATTATTCTGTTACTATAACGGTGCATTGTAGTGTTACACTGTAGCCCTTAGGCTTTGCATATATTGTTGCAGTACCCTTTTTACAACCAGCAATAACAACGGTGTTGAAATCTGCGGATACAAACTTAATTACACTGCTGTTATCCAAGTTCCAATCAATTCCCTTTGAACTTAATCCTGGTGGAAATATAATCTCCAACTCTTCATTATTACCAGTAGATAAGTGTAATGTTGATTTAGAAATTGATATGTCCTTTTCTGTATATTGAGTTATGTAATTATTTGTATTACTTGTAGGCTTTGCTGTGGCAACCTCTTGAGGGATGTAGGGTTCAGATTGACCATAACTGTTTTCAGGGTACACAGGAACATACACCGTATGATATTCTTTTTGGATTATAGTTGTAGGTGGTTCAGTGATAACCGTTTGGGCAAATTCTTCTTTGACACTTTCTGTAGGTTTTTTCGTAGGCTTTTCTGTTGTTTTTTCCGTAGCCTTTTCCGTAGCCTTTTCTGTTTGCTTTTCGGTAGATTGTTGGGTGACCTTTTGGGTGGATTTTTCAGTACCAATTTGATAGGTAGGTTGTTCTTCAACAACTGTTTTTTGAAAAACAGTTGTTGAAGCTTCTGATGATGGAGTATTAACAAGAGAATTTTCGATACCATTAAAATGAATTTCTAAAATTGTAAAAATAGTACCCACTAAAACAATTACAAAAGCACCTATAAAGTACGGAACTTTCTTAAATTCTTTTTCTTCTCTGCTTTTATTCATCATACTTTTTTCTACCACTAATAATGATAATTCCCAGACAAATAACGGTAATCACTGTTGCAATAACGGCATAAACAGTTGTATCATCTCCGGTAGAAATAACATCACCTGGTATATCACTAGATATTTTATCTTTGTCAATATCTGTATCAATGTCATCTCCAGGTTCTGTTGGAGGTTCTTCGTCTGTAAAGGTTATTGTTTGATTTTTGTCATTAATATCTGTATGAGTAGCAATCAGGTTTTCCTCATAGTAAATATTTTCAAATACAACAACTGACTTGCTATTTAATGCAGAGCTGTCAAATGTAAATTCTACATTAACAGTACCATCTGAAATATCTGCAACAAAGGTTGTTGAAGCTGTAACAGTTTGACCATTTACAATTAAAGGCTCATTTGTTGCTTTATCCATTAAGATACCATTAACGGTGTATTCTTTGCCAATGATTAAGCCTGTATACTTTACTGTATCAACAATAGTTGTTTTGGTACTTGTATATGCTTGGTTTGTATTTGTGGACTTATCTTTTGCTGTTGTTTTGATTTTAGGCTGTGCAAATGTTATTGTCTGACCGTTATCGTTAATGTCTGTATGTTCAGCAATCAGGTTATTGACAAAATAC
>JAXKHT010000155.1:0-18649 GCA_036549705.1 Acutalibacteraceae bacterium
AATTGTTCCGCTGTACTTACCATCTGAACCCTTTGTTAGTGAAACCCAAGTTGATTCACTTGAACCATTAAAGAAGTATACTGAGAATCTAGCATTTGCATCTTTCCAGTTTGCTGATGGTACAAAATAAATTGTATTCTTTGAAACTGGGTTTGTAACAGGGTCTGTTACTGGTGTTGTTACTGGATCTGTAACTGGAGTTGTAACAGGATCTGTAACTGGGTTTGTTACTGGATTTGTTACTGGGTCTGTAACTGGGTTTGTTACTGGAGTTGTTACTGGGTCTGTAACTGGATTTGTTACTGGAGCTGTTGGCTCATTAATTGTTGTCCATGTACCATTACCATTATCCCACTCTGAAGATGTTAATGTAAAGTAGTTACCACTGATTGTTAAGTCAGCTGTCTGGTTCCATTTGTTAGTGCTTTCCCAGTCGTTTGTTGATGTATTTGGATTCATTCTTACAAAGATAACGCTCTTATAGTTACCTGCTGGAATTGCAGCACTGTACTTGCCGTCTGAATTCTTTGTTAAAGAAACCCAAGTTGCTTCACTTGAACCATTGAAGAAGTATGCAGAAAATCTAGCATTTGCATCTTTCCAATTTGCTGATGGTGTGAAGTAGATATTTCCATTTGTTGATGGATTTGTTGGTGCTGTTGGTGCTGTTGGGCTTGTAGGAGTTGTTGGATTCTCTACAGAAGAAGCATTGTAAACAACAGCAATACCTGTTGAACCTACGTTACCATTAATATATCCACCTGAAACTGTAAATGTATTACCTGTAATAGCATCTTTATATGTACCATTAGCCATTTTATTAGCCTTTAGTGATACATTTTTAGAACCACCGTTACAGTTTACAATAACTACGCCACTTGTGCCACGCTCGTTATATGCAACTGAACCGTTTGAAGATAGATACTCTGACTGACCAGCAAAATGATTCTTAAACTGGTTAACAGCCTTAACCTCTGCGTTAGCCCAGCCTGTTACGTCAGCGTCACCAATCATAGTTGTGCTAGGATTATTAGGACGAGCAAAGTACATACCACAAACCTGATTTCTTGTACCTACTACAGCCCACATTTGGTTAACTACATTTGTGCTCATACCCTTTGTAGTACCATCAATGTATGTATCGTGTGACTCTACCCAATGTAAAGCCTTTGTAGGATTAACACCCTTACCAATATCAGAAGCAGCCGCACCTGCACCGTTACCAGACTTTACAGCAGCTCTTATATCATTACATTTACCGTCATCTGTAATTGACATATAGTCAGTATAGCCTGCCCAGCTACCGCCACCAAGATTACCAAGTGTTTCACCATAGTAATAAGGTGTAATATTTCTTGTTGACTTTGCGTGAGCTGTAACAGCTGGAAGAACTGTTTTCCAGTAGTCACTTGCAAAACTTGCTTCGTCATAAGATGTTTCAATATGCTTAGCTGCGTCAAATCTAAAGCCGTCAGCACCTGCATCTATACATTCCTTTAAATATTTAATTGCATAATTCTGAACAGTTTTGTTTGCTGTATTTAGGTCTGGCAAACCATCCATACAATGCTGTGTAGCATCATATCTATTCTCGTAGTTAGAGATATTTATTGACATATTGTGCCATAAAGCTGAATTATTTCTAATTTCGCTTGGTACAAGTAAGCAAACATCGTTTGTTGTTTGAGAAGCCATATGGTTAAGAACTGCATCAACAACAACCTTAACGCCATAGCTATGTGCAACTTCACACATTTCAATAAAATCTGCTTTTGTACCTAAACCATTTGATGTTTTATTGTTTATCTCAAAATTTGTTGGCTGATAGAATGTCCACCATCTGTCTGCTACTTTGTGATTGTCTGATTCACAGTTAGATGGAGTAATTGGTGAAGTTTGAATTGCAGAGAAGCCCTGTGATGCAATCTTCTCCATATTTGCAGCGATATTTTTGTATGACCAGTTCCAACACTGCAAAATTTGTCCTTGCTGTACATTGCTTGTTAAACCATAATTGATTGTAGCCTTTGACTCCTGAGTTTCAACCTCAGCTGCCTGTACAGGAATACTTCCTACTGCCATATATGAAGCAATCATACATGCACATAGTAGTACGCTTGTTGCCTTTTTGAACATTTGCTATTCTCCTTATAAATATAATATTTGACGATATTTATAACTTTCGCCACCAATATATTAACAAATTATTTCATAACATTCAATTATCTAAATACACAATAAAATAATTTTTTGCACAATTTTTCCAATGATTTTTAACAAAATAAAAAGTCGATGTTTCCACACCGACCCTTATAATAGTATTATTTATTACTTTTTTAACACCTTTATAGCTATACCATATACAGCTTTCTTTATTTGTTGTATAGTAGTTAGCTTTATATTAGATTTTTCCATTTGTTGTAATATTTCTTTGTATGCAATCTGATTTTGATGTTTAAGCATATAATCAATATATTTATCCATATTGCTATAGAAAGAATCAACATCAAAGCTACCTTTATATAGCTCTAGCTTACCCAGTGCATATAATTCTAGCTGTGTACGAATACACTTTTCGCACTTGCCACAGTTACCTTCACTGTAAAAGCATACATTCAAATTATCATATGATGGCTGATAGTTAGATATAGAATTTACTTTTTCTAACCTTGTTTTATCTAACCCTGTAATATGGAAAGTTGTACTTTCTGTACTTAGCATATTTGAAAGTATTGGCTCGTAAAAAGCAGAACCTTTATCACATTTTTTAATTGAAAAATCTGATATTGGATAGCCAGAAGAATAGTAATAATTCTTAAAGAACTTTTGTAAAGCCAATACAGCAGAGAAGCTACAAAAATGATGAATTTTTACATAGTCCAATACTAAATGTTCACCAAGATTAGAGTTTACATCTACTAAAGGTAAATTAATTATTTTAGAAGACTCTTTAGAAACATTTAAACGTTTTTCATATAAAGCTCTTGATTGCTCTGGTGTATAACCACTGGAGCTTTTATGTGAGCCAACATTAAAAAAGGTTAAATGTGTAAGTGAAAAATCACCATTATTCAAAATGTCATTAACAGTATCAAAGCTATCTACACCTCTTGAAAAACCGGTAGCATTTTCACCTTGAGTATTAATACAAGCATTTGATTTGTTTTCTATATCTATTTTTATAGAATCAAAATTCTTAGAATACTTAGATAAAATAGGAATAAGAAATTTTGTTGTTTGAAAATATAGCTTTTCAGAAACAACACCCTTTGAAACTATATCTAGTTTATTTTTCATAGCCAAAGGCAATAGTGCAACAAAGAAAGCATCTATTCTTTCAGTTGTTAGGTATTCGCCATACTTTTTTGCAACTTCAAACCATATTTCATAGCTTTTACCATTTTCAGATATATTGCTTACCAACTGTACCCTATTATCATTTTCACGGATAAAAGGTATGCCTATCTCAAGAACTCCCATAATAATCTTCCTTTTATGTATAGCTTTATTTTTTTAACAGCTTTTTCTTAATCTTAGAAATAAAAATCTTTCTATTATATATAGACAATGTTTTGTCAAAACCTTTTTTATAGTATGTCTGCCAAAATACATCTCTGTCGGCAGGCTTAACTGTTTGGCGTCTTAGGTTAGGGTTAGCTTTTGTGCAGTTTTCTATTTGTACCTCTCTGCAATCAGCACCATCTTTTACCTGTTCAAACAGCTCCATACCCTTTTGTGAGCTTACCAAAAATAACGAAACACCTTTGTTATCGTTAAAATCAGGCAACTGTTTGTCTATACCCCAAAAATCTGCCAATGTAAAATCAGCAGGACGATTAGTATTTGTAAATTTACAATTAAAGCAAGATGGACGAATTATATCATCTTTATAAAACAAACTAGAAAATGTTTTAGAGGATACCTTTTTGTCGTCAACCCATACACTTTCAAAGTGAGTATTCCAACCAAAGGTTTTATCTCTGAATTCTGCATTTGTAATTTTACTGCCCTTATTTTTCTTTTGAACATTAAGCAAAAACTCTTTCCAAATTTTATTACTTGGAACTCCGTGACAAACTAAATCTACTGTAAATAGGTTTGTGTAATCAACTTTAGAAGTCTTTAAGTATCCGTACAAACCTGCTATCTGACAAGATGTACCTGAATACATAACATATCTACCTGCTTTTAAATCAGCTTTAACATTTGAAAAGCAGTCGCCTTGTTCGCTTTGTACATATTTAGACCCCTTAAAAGCATCTCTCTCTGCTTTAGTTTCTGCTCTTTTATGAGAAACAGTAAAATCCGTATTAAAGGCCGCACCATACACTGTGCCACCTTTTTCAAGTATATAATCAGAAATAAGGGTAAATGCACCGCCACTTCTGCTGGAAAAACGAGTTTCAAAATTCTTATGCTTTAAGCCATATGCCTTTATAACATTATTCTTGTCATAACCATTTTGAAAAGCACAAACCTTTTTGCACAAACCACAGTCAATACACAGCTGTTTGTCTATTTGAGGATATAAAAAACCCTCACTGTCCTCTACCATTGTTATTGCATTTTTAGGGCATATATTTTTACACGCTGTACAACCGCAACAATTATTTTTATCTGCAAATAACTTCATAGCTTACCCCTGATTAATAATTTCACTTAAATACTTTTTAGATTCAGCTACACAATCTAATAGCTTTTGATTAACCTTTTGCCAATCAATTTCTGTTTCTGTTGCATTTCCGTTTACAATCTCTCGCTCTATACCTAATAGCTGTAACAGACTCTCTGAACGGATATTTCTGCCTGATTTATTTTTCAGCTCAACAAACATACTCTTGTTAAATATAGTTGAAAAAGCAGTACCGTGGAAAGAGTTAGTAACAACATAGCTTGCGTGTTTAAAGTAACCTACAAATTCCTCTACAGATGGTGCAACAACATAGTTTATACCATTTTTCATAGGATGAGGAGCATCGTTTATATAATATATAGGCATATTCTTTTCTTCAGACAGCTTCTTTGCAAATTCCACAAGAGAAACAGGTGGATTTGCTGTATATATTAAGATATATGGCTGTTCAATTTTTCTAACTGCAATTTCGCTCCACTGTTCAGCAGTTAACAATAGTGATGGGTCTAAATGAGTATAAGCATCTTTACCAGTTAAATCCTTAACCAGCTTTACACCACTTTCTTCACGAACAGAATACTGCTGGAAATCAGCAAGACGCTTTTTATAATCCTCTATTCTATAATCTGGCAACTTTGTATTTGCAAAGCTGGCAGCGTAAGAATACTTTTGATGTGAATCTGCAAATGTTAGGAAGTATGCTGGGTCAAAGCCAACACAGTGGGCACTCCACACCTGGTCACTACCTGTTATAAACAAGTCATAATCCTTTTTAGCCTGTGAAATATTCTCTGGTGTATATTCTTTATTACTTTTTACTATGTAGTTATTAAAAAAGCTTTGGAAAGAATCTCTTCTTTTTGCTCTTCTTCTGCACATTACACAGCTTTTAGCAAAGGATTTTAGAAAACCTTTTTTCTCTACTCTAAAAGGCTTATAGTCGTGAGTAATTCTTGGGCAAATATAGTCAACAATGCTACACTCTGCACCTAATGAGGTTATAGTTCTTTGAAGTGCATATCCCTGTAGTACAGCACCATAGTTTAATGCTCTATGAAAAGTTAAAATTCCTATTTTTTTCATAATATTTACCCCTTATTCTTATAGTAAAGTACGCAACCTAATGGCATAGCCAACAATGTTAAAAACTTTTTACCAAATGTATTAGGCGTTTTAAGAATATCTCCTAATGTCTTTTTGCTGTACAAGCCATCTCGTGTTAAACCTACCAACTGTTTTAGAAAATATTTTCTATCATACTTAAAATAATCCCAACAATCATTTATAAAATGAACTCTCATAAAATATGTTTCTTTTGAGATTGTTGTTGTTTTATTTGTTAAAGCATTGTCTGTGTCATTAATATAATATCTTAAAGGCACATCTACAAATCTTGTTTTATATTTTCTGCCAACTGTATTCCAATGGATATTTTCAGGATAAAAATGCAAGCCCTCTATTTGAGGATATGGGAACTCTTTAATAACATCCATACGAGTCATTCCCCACAGCTCTCCCTCTACCTTATGTATCATTCTAAGGTCAAGGTCTGTGCAATCCAGTGGTGAAGTAGGCAATGGCTGACCATTAACATTTTCCTTCAGGTCACAGGTACGACAGGAAATGCCCTTGTATTTTGGCTTATCACTGTCTGGAATTTTATCCCATTCCTGTAAAAACACCTCTATAGCATTTGCCTTAAAAGTATCATCAGAATCAATGGTAATAAAGAAGTCACCTGTAGCCATTTCTACAGCAACATTTGTAGCAATGTGCTTACCGTGATTTGTTTGATATTTATAAATTAGTGGAAAATTAGGATTTTCAGCTATAAAATTTTCTACTACTTCTTTAGTATTGTCAGCTGAACCGTCATCTACAATAATCCACTCTATATTATTGTAAGTCTGATTTTTTACACATTCAAACAATCTTGGCAGGGTATTTGCTCTATTATATGCAGGTGTAAATAATGTCACCTTATAGTTTTTCATACATATTACCCTTTCTTTAATTTTTTCATAACAGTTGACTTTAGCTTTGACATTTCTTTCTTAGAGAAAATTAAAGGCAAAGATATTACGTAACCAATTAATGCTCCCACTAGACATACAGCTATTAGCACTAACCAACTGCCTATTGTAATAAAATGATTTATAGCAATAAATAGAATTAATACTGCAAAAAAGCATATCCAACCTCTGATAATAGATGGATAATATGTAGTCAGCTTTACTTCCATAATATGTGCTGTATAAAGTGGCACAAACACTGTTGCCTTTATGCTTATTAATACTGAACTTACACCTGCAACAGCAAATACGCCTAAATCTGTAAATTTAACTAAGATTAATACCAAAATTACGTTAAGTATACCACTGCAAAGAGAAATAAGTACAGATGGTTTAAGTTTATTGCAAACTGTAAACATAGAATATAATGTTTTTGTGTGACAAGTACACAAGAATGATAAACAAGCAAGAACAGATAAAATTTGAATTATCTGAATTTCATCTGGTGTTTTTGTTGGTTGCCACAATGAATAAAAATCGTAACCAAAAGCCATAAATCCAGCAAGAGGTACTGTCATAATAAAGCTAAGTAATTTTGATGAGAACTGATTCTCGCTTATTAGCTTTTCTTTCTCTCCTTTTGCGTATAAAACTGTAAAATTAGGAGTAAAAATATTTGATAAGGTTGTAATTAAATTATCAATACAATGTGGTACAGTTTTTGCAATAGACAACAATCCCATCATTGTTGCACCCAATGTTACATTGGTGATAAACAAATCCAATCCTGTGTTAAGTGCATTACACAAATATCCAACAGAACACCACACACCTGCTGAAAGTATGTTTTTAACCAGCTTAAAGCTGAATAAGCTTGGTTTTATTTCAACCTCTGGCAGAATTTTTCTTTTTACTGTTATATTAGTTATCAACAAGAATATACCACTTGCTACTGTAGCCAATGCAAGGAAGTATAGCTGTGCAGGTAAAAAAGAAAACAAGCCAATAACCATTATCAGCTTAAAGGAGTTAGAAGCAATATCTCTAAGTGAATTAATATATAGCTTGTTTCTTACAAAAGCTGCTGTAGTAAAAATTGCAGTAATAACACTGATAACAAATGTTAAAAATGTTAATGCAAAAGTAATTTTTACACTGTTAACAAGCTCCGCAGGAACATCAAGAAAACATTCAAGAGTAAGTGTAACAACGGCACCTGCCAAAAGCATAACAATAGCTATAACGCTGTTAGCAACTAACACAGAGCTGAAATAACGTGATGCTTTATCAATATTTCCTTTATGATATTCTATTGAAATAAATCTGCCAGACATTGAGTTTAATGCCGCTGTGATAATTGACGCATATTGAACAAAGTTATTAGCAAGACCTATAAAGCCGTATGCCTCTGTGCCTAATTCTTTTACAAGATATGGTGTAAGAAAAAAGTTGATACCTACATTTATAGTAAAAGAAACCACTGCAGCAATCATATTTATAGTCATTTGCTTGCTATTATTCATAGTTTTACTTTTCATTTTCTACCCTCTTGCATAATTCTTTAGTTATTGTATATATAATAAAGCATATTATAGTCTTGGGAAAGCATCAAACAGTTGTTGTTTTTTCTGCTCTACCTGCTCTATACTGATTTTATAATTATCCTTTACCAGCTGTAAAGACGGAATATCTCCCTTTTCGCAGTCAAATGGTATATGCTCTACACCAAAGCCAGATAAATAATCTGCAAACTTATTGCCATCTCCAAACATACCATTATTTAGAGTTATATGAATATTTGGAATGTGGAAGCTGTCGGCTACAATCATACCGTGCAAGCTACTGGAGATAATATATTCACATTCACCAATTTTTTCGCAAACTGTTTTAGGGTCTTCTCTTAGGTTTATAAGGGTAGTATCTTCATAGCCCTCTAATAATTTTTTTACAGAAGGATGCTCCTGCTCTTTAAAGTGTGGTATAATACCAACTTTATATTTCTTTTCAGGATAATAGCCAACCCATCTTTCAACTAACAAACCACCGTCACCTGTTGGAATGTCTAGCTTTTTACCTAAAACCTTTTCTACACGCTTTTTAGATAATTCACCTCTTACAGCGTGAATTTCCACATTCTTATATACAAACTGTGTATCTTTTTCTGGATTTCCTCTAATAAAGCCTGTACCCCAAATATGTACCCCTTTATTACCAAAGTAAGCAATTTTCTGCTTTAGCTTTTGAATTGTATCAGTAGAATACATAGTATGGTCTAATGTTGAACCAATAGCAATAATATTACAGGTTTTTAATGAAGCCTGTTCAACCTGTATATTAAACACATCTTCAATCATATCTTTGTTAAGGAGATCGCCCATATTAGGTATAATTGGGTAAAAAATCTTATAAGCCATATTTATCCTCCAAAATTGGTTGTAAAAACTATTTAATTAATATTAATTGTATACTTTGTAGTTTTTGCCGAATACATCATAGAATATGTTACCAGCATCCATACAGTGGTTGTTGTCCAAGGCTCTGTTGAGAAGAATAGTTTAGGTATACAGCTGACTACCAAAGCAGCACAAAATACAAACTCTTTCTTCTCTTTAATTCTCATACACAAAACCTTTGCAGCTAAAGACAAGCTGAAATAAACAGGTACCATTCCAACAATTACACCCATTTCAAATAAATATTGTATAATATATTGGTGTGGGTAAGGCCAGCTTTTACCAGCGTTAGCTATTGAGTAAGCCTCAAAAGTTCTAAGACCATTTCCTATGATAGGATTTTTCATAATTGCCTGCCAAGCAAAATCAGATATATTATCTCTACCGTCAGACACATCGCCTTCAGCCAAATACTTTATCATTTTTGAAATGAAGCTTGGCACGCTGGACATATTTTCTTGACACCATTGTGCTATTGCTTCTAATATTACTAAAGCATTTATCAAAAAGTATATTATTGCTATACAAGCAATAATAATTATTGCAAGCTTTGTTGGTGATAACTTCTTTTTTTCTTCACCATCGTATTGGTTTATTAATACTACTGCAATACAGAATATAATACAAACAACTGCACCTCTGTTTGCATATAATAGCATCATAAATAAAATATATAAATTATATAAATAAGCTATTTTTGTTAAAAGATTTGCCTGTTTTCCATACATCTTAAAATGTATTATTGCAAACAAAGCCGGTGTAAGTATAGTGTAAATGTTACCCATATATGCCTGTTGATATTGCTCATACTGAATGTCAAAAAACGAACCTATCACAGGCAAAGTAAATAACGATATATACAAGGTATACCGTACCACCAGTTCTCCATCTAGCTTTTGACTTATTAGGTAAATAGGAACAACAGCGTAAAAAATAAATTGAATAACAGTTAAATCACATTGACTTTTATTGAATAACATAGTAGCACCAAATGCCACTGTTGTTAAAGCAAGTGTTACTACAGAATATTTTCCAATAGATATTTGTTTTTTAACAAATATCCCTGCACATACAACAATAAAAACAACACCTAAAACAATTACATTGTTTTGAACTTTTGCAAATAAACTAGTTCTGGCAAGCGCATTTGTTGTACCAGCAGCGGCTATCATAAGAGCCAATGCCAAACTATTCAGTTTTACAACCAGTTCATCACAGTTTTTCTCCAGTGTAGCCATTCTATCTTTCTCCGTAAATTAATCTTTATTTATGTAAATATTATTATATGAAAACAAATTATTTTTTATAAAAAACAAGAGTTAATTTATCATTAATTTCTTTAGTTTCTCCAGTTTTTTGATAACCCATTTTCTCGTACAAATAACAATTTCCTTCTTCTTGCAATATGGTTTCCAGCTCCCAGTTATTACAACCATGTATTTTTTCAGCCTCAATAATAGCCTGCTGTGCTAAGCCTTTATTTCTAAATTGAGGCAGAATAAATAAGGGGGAAATTCGTTTAGAAATTTTATCCGTTTTATCATCTACTACACGAATTGCCCCCACATAATTCCCTTCTGATTCAATCAGATAAAAATATGAATTATTTTGTTGCAATCTCCATAACACCTTTTCTAAAGGTTCGTTACCAGGGTTTGTATCCATATCTTGATATTTACATAATAATTCTGCAAACGCTTCTATTTGCAACTTATGAATAATTTCTGCGTCATCTACAGACGCTCTAACTAATTTTATAACCATAATACACACCAAATACTAATGATATTTTTTAGCTATTTCTCTTAAAATAGCTAAAACCATCTTTTACAAATATAAACATTGTTTTAATTGGGTTGCTTGTTTTCATAGCCCAACCCATAGCTTTTTTTATGTTTTTATCCTTTAGATATGCTTTTGCCATATCGGTATAATGAATATTATATAGACGCTTCTGTTTTTTTGCAGAAAATTCATCTATTATATACTTCATTTTATTTAAGTAATGCAAACGATAGCTTTCGTAAACCTCTCCCTTAGGAGTGTTTCTGTCAAGTTTGAATTTTTCAATACATAAATCCTTTACACAAGCTACCTTATAGCTATGTGCTACTCTTGCAAAGAACTCTAAATCTTGATGTCTTCTAAAGCTTTCGTCCCACTCTTTTACAGTGTCAAGAACCTTTCTTCTTATCATTACTGTACTTGAGCAGGCGATTATTTCGTTACATAGAAATCTATATAGGAAATCGTCTGTGCTGTCTGCTTCTAAAGTACGGGTATAGGTTTCTGTCATATGCTCTATAAAAGAGCCATACACTAAACCATAATCATCTGATAAAGAATTAAACAGTTCTACCTCTTTTTCAGTTTTCTTAGGCAGAAAAACATCGTCATCATCTAAAAATCCTAAGAACTCACCTTTAGAAGCTCTTATTCCTGTATTTCTAGCACAAGAACCGTTTTTATTTACCTGATGTGGAATATATTGCACCTTTGGGTTGTCTGCATATTTTTCCATAGCCTTTTCTGTTAACAGCTGATGTTCAGTACCTTTACCGTTATCATCTACAACAATAACCTCTATATTATCATAGGTTTGTTTTAGTACGCTGTCTACAGCAGAGGATATTTTATCTGCTCCCTTATATGTGGGAATAATAATTGAAACAAGTGGTTGCATCAAAATTCACCTTTACATATTTTTTTCGTTATGTCTAGCTCTTAAAGTACGGTCGATATAAAATTCCTGCAAATAGTCAGCAGTATTTCTTACATCAAAGCCTGCATCTACTACCTGCTTTTGGCAGTCTGTACGCTTGAATGTAGTAACAACGTCAAGAGCTTTATTTGCCCAAATTTCTGCTGAATCTGTAAGTGACAGCTTTGTTACATTATTTGTAACAACAGTTTCGTCTGCAATTACATCACTCATTAATACAGGCAAGCCTGATGTTTGAGCCTCGATACCTGTTAGTGGTAGTCCCTCCCACAATGATGGGAACAGATACAAGTCAAAAGCCTGATACAAACGATTAGTTTGAACATTAATCTGATTTTTTACGCCAGTGTAAATAATAGCATCTTCAATACCAAGGTCTTTTGCTTTTTGTTTTATTTCATCTTCCAGTCTACCATTACCGCATAGCACAAGTACTGTGTTAGGGTTCTTCTTGTGAATAATACTAAATATATCAAGCAAGAAAGTATGGTTTTTCTGTTGCATAAAACGTCCAACATGACCAATTACTATTTTGTCACCAACACCTAATTCTTCACGAACCTCACGGCGTATAGTTTCATCAAATTTAAAACGCTCTGTTTCAATATTACCTTTAATGAACTTTACTTTACCTTCACTTACAGCTTTTTTACCAAAAGTCCATTCACCTGCAAGTGGAGAGCACATAAACATATCTGTACAATAATTTTTAATAAACATTTTTTCATATAGGAAGAAGAAATATTTTAAATTAATAACAGATTTAGCATTATGGCTGTGTGCAATACGAGTTGGAACACCCATTTGTTTTGCATACTGCAAAGGCCATAGACATAATTCCTGATGTGCGTGAAAAACCTTATATTCAGGATGCTCTGCAAATACCTGCATACATTCTTTTTTGTATTGACCTATTTTCATAGGATTAAAAGGACAAGTTCTGAATATTTTTCCGCCATATTCTAGAATTTCCTTGTCGTAAACGCCTTCTTGTGGACGATGCACAAGAAAATCAAATAATAATCTTTCTCTGTCAATATGCTTATATACATTCATTACAAGGGTTTCAATTCCACCCGCATCCATTAAAACAATATTATGTAAAACTCTTATAGGTTCCATAAAATTTCCTCCCAATTATTTCTTTAGCTTATGAATTGTAGGAACAACAATGTCGTGAACTATTCCTATAGCCCATGCTACAAATCCCTGTGGTAATGTTCTAAACATATTATATGCCAGCTTTTTAACTGCACTGCGGTCATCTTTCCACAATGGCTGGTCTGCCCATTCAGAACGACTTTTAAACTCAAGATATTTATCAAGCATAGGGTGACGATTATTTTCAATCCAAGGGCGACTACCGTCCATAAAGCAGGTTGTAAAATGCACAATGCAAGGATTTTTAATAGTTTCTGCTACCTGCTCCTCTGTATAATATTGAGATACCCTTTTTGCTTTTAGTAAGTTTTTATATTTTAAGTAGAAAATAATTGCATAAGCATTATAGCTTAAAGGTACAACTAACTTTTCTTCATTGGTTGTGCAAGCATTAAGTACAGGCTGGTCAACAAATGATAATTGACGATGCTCTTTTATGAAATTCTTGAACTTTTCTTCCAAGCCCTTTTCACGAATTTTAGCAAGATTAAGCATAATATTGCCTGCGTTTATATATATATCATCTTTACTTAGCCCAATTTCTTTTTTATAGCTGTCGCCAATGCACTCGTAAGAGCCTGCAACAATTTTGTCACCCATATCAATATCCCACAATGGCTTTAGAGATGACATAATCATTGTATCGCAATCTATATGTATTACTTTTTCAACCCATTGTGGTAAAAGGCTGGCGTAAAATAGTCTGGCAAAAGTGCTTATATTCCATCTGCCAATGTCTATAGATGTACCTGTTAGCTTTTCAATGTCAGCAATAGGAATAAATGTTATACTTCTACCAAAGCTGTTACACATTGTTTCAAATTTTTCTTTATTTGCGGCGGATATTCCGTTATCAATCATAAAAATGTTTAGTTCTTTACTATCCTTATTGTTATAAAGCAGTGAGTACATTGAAACACCTGCTACCAAAGAATAGCTGTCTGAGCTTGAATAGACTATGTTCATTTATTCCTCCAAAATATGTTATTATATATAAAAACCTTTATAACCCCACAATAGGGAGCCACGAAATCGTTGCTCCCTATACTTTTTTAACCGTCAGAAATCAAGGAGAAATCTGTTAGCAATTCTCCTATACTGCTTTGCTTAAATACTTTTACAAATATTTCTGCTGATATTCTTTAAATGTTTGCAAATTCTTGTCCTTATCGGCAATAATTAGGTTTTCAATACCGCCTATTTCCTCAAAAGGCCATTCAACCGCTAAATCTGCATCATTATACATAATACCGTCATCATACTCACCATAAAATTTCTCGCCACACTTGTATGATACGATAGATGGTTCTAAAACAAGATAACCATGGGCAAAATGCTCAGGAATATAAAGCTCATTCATATTATCCTCTGATAGATAAAAGCCCTGCCACTTTTTGAATGTAGGAGAGTCTGGACGAAGGTCTACTATAACATCAAAAACCTTGCCTTTTACACATCTTACAAGTTTAGCTTGTTCATGAACACGCTGGAAATGTAAAGCTCGAATAACACCTTTATGTGAAACAGTATAGAAAACCTCTGCAAGGTTGTATTCAAGACCATTTTGCTCAAAAACTTCTTTAGAATAGTCCTTTATAAATGCACCTCTTACATCAGTTGCACAAAAAGGCTTTATAAGATAAGCACCTTCAAAATCGGTTTTACAGAATTCAAATTTTTGTATCATTTCTTTACACCTTATTATCGTAATTTTGGGTTTATAATCAAAATACTGATTACAAACAATATATTTATCAGTCTAATGATTTAAGCCATTCCATTGTTAGTGAAGCACCCTCAGCAAAAGAAATGGTTGGCTTAAAGTGACAATCGTTTTCAATATCTGATGTATCGAAGCAATCAAGAGGAATGTTAACACCAGTGAATGGCACATCACCAAACAAAGGAGTAGAGTCTGGTGCTAATGCTTGAATTAGCTCTATAATAAACTCCTTTAATGGTTTTGCATTACCACTACCTATTGTGTACTCTTTATTTGCCTTGCCATACTCACCAATAGCAACAAAAGCCTTTGCAACATCATCAATATAGATAAAGTCATAATTCTGAGTTGCTGCTGTAAACTGTAATGGCTCGCCAGCAATAATTTTTCTGATTGTAGAGTTTACGAAACGAGGAGAAATTTCTCCAACTCCGTAAGTATTTGTAATAACAGCCCAGCACATATCAATGTTAAGAGAATTTGCAATAGGCTTGCATATTGTTCTTGCGTACAACTTTGCCGCACCATAGATGTAACCCAAAGCTGGCTTACTTTCTTGTGCACATACAGCCATATATACTTCTTTTTCCATAATAGAACCAGCATTAACGAACTTTTTACAATTCATACTGTCTGCTGTTCTAAGTGCTTGAACTGTCCAAAGAGCATTTTTAGTCTGAATATTCTCATCACATCTTAAAACTGATGAAGTACCCACCCAAGCAAAATGATAAAATACATCAACATCTCTGTCTGTAATTTTCTCAGGAAGAGTAGTAATACTGTCTAGGTCACAATAAACAATAGTAAGATTTTCTAAATTCTTTATGCTATCAATATGTTCATTTTCATCTTTAACAACAGCGTAAACCTTTACGCCCTTATCGGAAAGTTCTTTACATACGTGAGAACCAACAAATCCGTTTGCACCTGTTACAATAGTCTTCTTCATAACTTACCTCTGTTATTTTAATATAAATTGTTATTTAATATTAATCCTGCCATAGTTTCCAAGGAGCCTGCTTACTATCCCATAGTTTTTCCAGAGTTTCCTTGTCACGCAATGTATCCATACACTGCCAAAAACCGTTGTGCTTATAACACATTAGTTGATTTTCAGCTGCTAGTTTCTCCAATGGTTCACGTTCAAACATAATAGTATCATCTTTTACGTAATCTAGCACCTTTTTGTCAAGCACCATAAAACCAGCGTTTATCCAACCACTGTCTACCACACTTTTTTCTCTGAAGGCTTTAATTTCATCATTTTCAGAAAGGTCTAAAATACCAAAACGACTATCTGGCTTTATAGCTGACAGTGTAGCAAGTCTACCACTATTCTTGTGGAATTCCAACAATTTTGGAATATCAACATCAGACACACCATCGCCATAGGTCATAAAGAAAGGTTCGTCATCACTTAAAAAGTCTTTTACTCTCTTTAATCTTCCACCTGTCATTGTTTTTAGACCTGTATCAACAATAGTAACCTTCCAATTTTCTGTACGCTTATTGTGTACAATCATCTTATTTTCTTCTGTAAAATCAAAAGTAATATCAGATGTATACAGGAAATAATCCGCAAACCATTCTTTGATAATGTTTTGCTTGTACCCTGCACAAATAACAAATTCATTAACTCCGTAATGTGAGTACTGCTTCATAATGTGCCACAAAATAGGCATACCACCTATTTCAATCATTGGCTTTGGTTTAAGATGTGACTCTTCAGATATTCTTGTTCCAAAACCGCCCGCAAGAATTACAGCTTTCATAACACTTCCTCAGCAGTGCAATAATGCAACTGCTCCCCCTTCTAGTTAACAATATTAATTCTTATGTGTTTTTACTTTAATAAAAAACCGAAAAGTTTTCTGATAAAACACATTTGCTATACAGATTTATCCGCAAATTAGATTTATAATCTGCACATACTATACTTTGGATAAAACAATGTAGAATTTGTTGCACTGCTCAAATTATTTAGCACCGTCACGCTTAATAACTGAAAGAGCAGTTTTAAATATAATTTTTATATCCATACCAAGAGAACGATTTTCAACATAATAAATCTCCATTTCTTGGCGTTTTTCATATGAAATATTACTTCTTCCGTTTGCAGCCCAATATCCTGTTAAACCTGGTTTTATACTAAGCAGAAGATTCTTGTATTCACCATATGTATCTGTTTCTTCTTCTGTTACAGGTCTAGGACCTACAATAGAAATATCACCTGCTAGTATATTTATAAGTTGCGGAATTTCATCAAGACTGGTTTTTCTTAAAAAGTTACCTACTGGTGTAACTCTAGGGTCGTTTTCCAACTTAAAATTAGCTGCATATTCAGCTTGTTGTTCAGGAGTAAATTGTGCTTTAAGCTCTTCAGCATTTTTCACCATACTTCTAAACTTATGTATATATATAGCCTTTCCGTTTTTTCCTACTCTTTTATGAGAAAATACAACAGGCCCCTCACTAGTAGCTTTTATTGCAATGCTAATAATCAGAAAAAAAGGTGAAAGTAACACTAATCCAACCACAGCACCAACAATATCAATAGCACGCTTAATAAAATCGTACACTGGCTTTGATTTGATTTGTTTTGTCTCTGTTTTAGAAGTAAGATTGCCCAATGTTATGCCTCCTCATAAATATCTTAGTTATGTGCTAAATTTTTGCAAATTATCACCAAGTGGTATACTTACATTCAAATTAGCACACAATTTCTCATCTATATTCTAGCACAGAATAAGATAAATTGCTATATTTATTTATCAAAAACATAACTAAACTCCGTGTAGAAAATTTAACATTTAGAAAAAAATAATCTTACATATTGCACAAAGCATTATGTTGTTACTACCTTTTCCTTTGTTTATGACAATTATCGTTAATCTAAAACTTTTTTATTCACACAAACAACATTAAACTCTTTCATTTCTAAACAATAGATAAGATTTAGTGCAGATTTTTTATCTGACCAATGGCATATCACAACAAAGCTATCGCCTTTTGAGGACAGGCTCTGAAATCAAGTGGAAAACATATCTAAAGTTGTCTGTTTGTTAGAAATAAAAGAGCATTAGGGATATTTTGCACAAAAAAGCTTCTGCTACCCAAACAGAGAGTTTAAGTAGCAGAAGCAGTTAATTATTTGAAATAACTATAAGCTAAAATATTAATTAAGCCATTTCTATAGTAATCTCATTTGTTGTTTTGTTAAATGTAAATGTGTAAGTACCACCTGAAGTTATTAGAGTTAGTGGTGTTGAATAGTTACCAAATAACTTCTTTGTACCCTCATCTGTAATTTTTACACCATTAGTTACAGCCTGACCGTAATTGTAAACCTTAAATGAATATGTACCTTCACTTAGAGTTGTTGTAGCTGTAGCTACATCGCTATTACCACCATTATCATCTAGAACAAAGTTAATGTCACCTGAAACGTGAACATCATCAAGAGCCTCGTCCTTTACAGGAGAGTGTTTAATGATTAGCTTACCTGTGCTTGTGTAATATGTAAATGTATAGTTACCACCTGTAGCATTTAATGTGTAAGACTTGCTGTATGTATTTTTGAATGTAACTGATCTACCAGCTGTGTCATCTGTACAGTTACCACCATTACCTAGAAGTACTGCATCGTCAGAAATCTTAAACTGATATGTACCAGCCTCTAGGTATGTTGTACCAATAGCTAGAGGTTTACCAGCAACTGGTGATAGAATTGTGTTAACATCACCTACTAGATATTCCTCTGGTAGCTTGCTGTCATACTTAATTACAAGAGTATTAGTATCTACGTTTACCTGGAATGTGTATGTACCACCTGTTGCATTAAGTGTAACAAAACTTCCGTATGTTTTCTTAAATGTTAAACCATTTGAAGAGTTTGTTACAGTCTTCTTATAACCTAGTAGTGTACCATAATTATTTAGCTTA
>JAXKHT010000156.1:0-17306 GCA_036549705.1 Acutalibacteraceae bacterium
CTCTTACTCTACCTGATGTTGTACCAGCAACAACAATATCGCCAACATTTAGTGTACCATTTTGAACAAGCATAGTAGCAACAGGACCTCTACCCTTGTCTAGTCTTGCTTCTATAACTACACCCTTAGCACTTCTGTCCGGATTTGCTTTAAGCTCCATAACATCAGCTGTAAGTAGTACCATTTCAAGCAAGTCTTCAATACCATCTCTTGTTTTTGCAGATACAGGAATACAAGGTACATCTCCGCCCCATTCCTCTGGAACAATGTTATGCTCTGTTAACTGCTGTTTTACCTGTTCTGGGTTAGCAGTTGGTTTATCCATTTTATTAATTGCAACGATAATAGAAACGCCAGCTGCCTTAGCGTGGTTAATAGCCTCTACTGTCTGTGGCATAATACCGTCATCAGCTGCAACTACAAGAATAGCTATATCTGTAGCCATAGCACCTCTTGCACGCATTGTTGTAAAAGCTTCGTGACCAGGTGTATCTAGGAAAGTGATTTCTCTCTCGTCCAGCATAACTCTGTAAGCACCAATGTGCTGTGTAATACCACCTGCTTCACCTGTTGTAACATTTGCATTACGGATAGCATCTAGAAGTGATGTTTTACCGTGGTCAACGTGACCCATAACAACTACTACAGGAGCACGTTCTACTAGGTTGCTGTCATCATCTTCGCTATCATCAATAATTCTTTCTTCAATAGTTACAACAACTTCCTTTTCAACCTTTGCGTGGAACTCCATAGCAACAAGAGAAGCTGTGTCAAAATCTATAGTTTCGTTTAAACTTGCCATAACACCTAGCATCATAAGTTTTTTAATAACCTCTGCTGATGTTGCCTTTAGCTTTAGTGCAAGCTCACTTACAGTAATCTCCTCTGGAATAGAAATGGTTAACTGCTTCTTTTTACGTTCCATATCTATTCTGTTTAGACGCTCCTGCTCTGACTCTCTTTTACCTCTTTTTTGCTTACCACGCTGTTGAGAGCGTTGTGTAAACTTTTGCTTGTGTGCTGTTTGATTTTCGCTTTTAATCTTTTCACTAGCAAGTCTGTCGTATTTTTCGTTGTATCTTTCCACATCAACAACAATTTGTCTTGTGTCTACAACCTTTCTTTCACGCTTTCTAAACTGAATTTCACCCTCTTCACTGGTCTGTGTAGCAGGCTTTTCTGTTGTTTTTGGTGTAGACTTTGCAGGCTGTTTAGACTGCTTGTTGTCATTTTTT
Source organism: Acutalibacteraceae bacterium (assembly GCA_036549705.1). Lineage (GTDB taxonomy): Bacteria > Bacillota > Clostridia > Oscillospirales > Acutalibacteraceae > CAG-964. The sequence goes on from JAXKHT010000156.1 coordinate 1,236, forward strand.
GTTTGAGATTTTTGAGCCTGTGGAGCTTTTTGCTGAGCTGGCTTTTCTGAGTTAGTCTTCTTAGGCTGTTTTTCTTTTTCCTCTGCTGGTGCAGATTTTTTTGTAGCTGAATCGTAATAGTTATTAAAATTATCTACATTATTTTTCTGTGTAAAATAATCAAATACTATATTTAATTCATCCTCTGTAAGAATAGCTGTTTGCTTCTTTGATTCTCCACCAACATATTTGTCTAGTACCTCTATAACATCTTTAGTAGTTACACCTAAATCGGTTGCAACATCTTTTAGTTTATATTTTATCATCATAAGCAACTTACCTCCTTATAAGTTATCTGTCAGCTGTAATATCTTTTTTGCAAAACCACTATCATTAATAGATATAACAGCAGTTAATTTACCAAGTGCGTTGCTAAGCTGTTCTTTAGTATAGCTTAACCTAATAATGCTGACATTATTTTGCTGTGCTGACTGTGTTATGTCTTTTTCTGTTCTTTGAGAAATATCATTAGCAATCAACACTAAACAGGATTCACCGTTTGCCATAGTTTGTGCAACAGGGTCATTTCCTATGGTCAGTTTGCCTGCTCGCCTACATAATCCTAAAAAAGATAAAAATTTATCACTGCTCAAGGTTATTCATTCCTTCTTCCAGCTTTGTATAAACTTCCTTTGGAATTTGACATCCAAAGGCTTTTTCTAAACGGCGAGCCTTTTGTGCCAGCTGTAAGCACTGTATACAATTACACACATATGCACCTCTGCCTGGTTTTTTACCTGTTGTATCTAAAGACACGGCACCTTTTTCTATTATTTCACCGTTTTCGTCCTTTGTGTCAGGAGCTTTTACAATTCGTATAAGCTCTTTTTTAGGCTTCATTTCGTTACAGCCTGTGCATTTTCGCAAAGGTATTTTCTTTTGCTTCATATTATCACTACCCTTCAACTACTAGTGCAAAAGGATTTTTTATTATTCTTCATCTTCGGTTATATCTTGCTCAAAATCTGTAGTATCTTCGTCCAAATCTTCGCCAAGTATATAATCTGCTATATCTTCTAAACTGTGGTCACCAGCTTTCTCTATAGTAAATTCTGTACTATCAATAGGAACTGCTTCTTCACAAGGCTCTGTAGCTACTGGTGCCTCATCGTCAGCAGCAACAAAATCGTCCTCTTCTTCACCAAAGAAGCCACTTTCTGGGCGAATGTCTATCTTCCAGCCTGTAAGTTTAGCAGCAAGTCTAACATTTTGTCCCTTGTTACCAATAGCAAGTGAAAGCTGTCCGTCTGGAACTGTAACTCTGCAAACCTTAGAACCGTCAGCAGCAACCTGTACCTTTACTACACTTGCAGGTGACAATGCAGCTGCAATAAACTTTTTAGGATCTTCGTCGTACTCTATAATATCTATTTTTTCGCCACTAAGCTCTTCTACTATTGTACCTACTCTTGAACCTCTTGTACCAATACAAGCACCAATAGCATCTACCTGAGAATCTCTGCTGAATACAGCAAGTTTTGTTCTTGAACCAGCTTCTCTGGAAACTGCTTTTATCTCAACAGTGCCATCATAAATTTCAGGTACTTCTGTTTCAAATAATCTTTTAACAAAATCAGCGTGAGTTCTGGAAATTAATACTCTTACGCCACCTCTGTCTCTTTTCTGAACATCAGACACATATACCTTTACACGCTGACCCTCTTCAAGTACCTCTCCTGCAACCTGCTCGTTCTTTAGAAGCACTGCTATAGATTTACCAATTTTAACTGTAGCATTTCCGCTTACAGCATCTACTCTTTCAACTGTAGCAGTGATAAGCTCGCCAATTTTGCTTTGAAATTCAAGCATAATTTGACCCTTTTCACCCTCGTTGATACCCTGCTTAACAACATTTCTTGCAGCATTAACACCAATACGACCAAGTGTCATTGTATCCATTTTAACACCTACAAAGTCACCAACAGTAGCATTTGGGTTAATTTCTCTTGCCTGTTCTAATGCGATTTCAACGTCACCATCAAATACATCTTCAACTACTTCCTTTTGAATATATGCGTCAAAAATGTAATTTTCTTTATCTACAATAAATTTAATATCTACTTTACCAAAATTCTTATTAGCAGCAACCTCTATCGCTTTTTGAATTTGTGCAAACATATAATCTGCTGGTACGCCCTTGTCTTCCTCTAGCTGTGCAATAGCTTGGAAAAGCTCTTTACTATCCATTTTTCTGATCAACCTTTCTTATACCTATTTTATTGTTATATACTATACAGTTACATTCTAAAATCATCTAGCTTAACCCAGACACTATCTTTTTTATTAAATGTAACCTCGCCTTTATCTGTTGACACGGTACAGCTTAGCTTATCTGCTGATGTTAGAACACCATTAAACTCTTTGCCAACACCCTCTAATGGTCTTATCATTTTAACCATAACATCTGCACCCATAAACTGCTCAAAATGCTCTGGTCTTGTTAACTCTCTTTCTACACCTGGAGAAGAAACCTCTAAGCAATAGCTTTTATCAATGGGGTCTGCAATGTCAAGTGGCTCATCAATGGCTCTGCTGACATTTTCGCAATCTTCAATAGTAATTCCATTTTCACTATCTATAAATATTCTAAGGTACCAACAAGCACCTTCCTTTACAAAGCGAACATCCCACAGTTGTAGTCCTAGTTGAGTAACATAAGGCTCTACTATTTCCCAAACTGCTGACACTGTATTTTTACCTGCCATATTTATAAACCTCCTTTTATATACACAAACTTATAAAAACACAAACAAAAAGAGTGGGCATATAACTTCCCACTCCTTACCATTTATATTCTTATTTAACTGTTAACTATTTTAGCACATATAATTGCCATTTGCAAGACATTTTTTCATTTTTAACCTATTGTCTATGGCAAAATATATATTGTAAGTATAATTTTTATAGACAGCAAATTAAAGCAATGGCATTATTTCTCTAAAAATATTTTTCTTGATATGTAATTGTAAACCATAACTATACCAGTGGCAATAATTTTTGAAAGCATATAGAAAATTCCAAGCAAATCAACAGTAATCCACATTATAAGCTGGTTTAACCCCAAGCCAATAGTGCTTAGAATAATGAAAACAATTAATTCAAAAGCCTTGCTTCTGTCACTTTGCTTTACATCATAAACCCATTTTACGCTTAAAATGTAATTTACTATAACTGACAGTGAAAAGGATATAGCATTTGAAATAAGGTAATCAATACCAAATACTTCCGTTAGAAATATCATTACGCCATAATCAATAGAAAAGGCTACAACTCCTACCATACCAAACTTTGCAATTTGTAAAATCAACTTATTATTCATAAAAATCCAATCTCCACATATTGCCTGTGACTTAGCTTAAAAATATATCATAAAGAACATTGCTAAAACATAGCACAAACACATTATAATTAAAGTTTTATCATGTAACAAAACCTCAACAGGGTCACCGTCAGAATCACCCTCTATTGTTAAGCTATATTTCATACAGATTAATAAAACCAATGGCACTGTCCAAATTAAGTACTTGCTATGTGTTTCTGCTGTGCCTGTTTCCATTGCCCAAAGAGCATAGAAAACATTAAGCAAACCAATGCACATATACATATTTTGGTTTAGAAAATTAAATGGATATTTTTTTATAACATCACGGGACTTTGTGTCGTCCCCCATTTTCTTTAGTTCGTTTCTTCTTTTACCCAGTGCCAAATAAAATGCTGCTGTAACAATTACAAGATAAAGCCAATTTGAAATCTCTATATTTGTAATAACAGCACCATATAAGGCTCTTATAAGAAAACCCGACACAAGAATTGCAATGTCTAGAAGTGGAACATTTTTCAAACCAAAGCTATAGCCTAAATTTAAAAGAAAATATAAAGCTAACAAAACAGAGGAATGAATATTAAAAACAAAGAAGTTACACAACAAGGCAAGCACTGTTAAAAAGATGCTAAGGGCAATAGCCTCTTTTACTGATATATCTCCAGAGGCTATTGGTCTTTTACATTTTACAGGATGTATTTTGTCTTTTTCTATGTCTTTAATATCGTTAATAATATATATTAATGATGATAAAAGGCTAAATGCGAAAAAGCCTAAAATTCCACCTGTTAATTTATTTACGTTTAACAATTCACCACTACATACTAAAGGTAATAGTATAAGGAAATTTTTTATGTAATGATGTACACGCATTTCTTTTAAGTAATATTTTATCTTCATACCGTCACCTCTTAAACTGGGTAATAGGTAATAGCAAATTTCAGTAGTCCGCTAATTGCCGGAATATTAATTATAGCAAGTGCAACAGTAGCCAATATACTAAATATAATTGTAAGAGCCTTAATGTTAAGTTTTTTTGCAATTACTAATACCAACTGATATATAAGCACCAAGAAAGCCCAACCAAAATACAATGAATAAAGAATCATTCCGTTTTCAGAAGACCCCCAACCTACAACCAGCAATATTAAAACAGAAAAAACAATCCAGAATATAGAAATTTGTGAAAGTGTGTTTTTTCTTGTAAGCACAAAGCCTAAAACAGCTAAAACAAAGATTATTACACCAAAAATTGATAATGTTGTTACATCATTTAATAGCCAACTATAAAATTCTGCATCATAATTTATATGAGTATCTGGCTTAATAAAGCAATCTGAAATAAAAGAAAAATATTGCAGTACCCTTTGATATATAGTTATACTCTTTCCGGTAAAAGAAGCAAGGGTTGAAAAATTGTTTGTTATACAATATCTTGCAAAGGCACAGAAGGTAATAACAAACACTACAGCTACTCTTTCCATATCTCTGACAAAGGATATAATTTTATCCCTGTTGTTTATATTTTTTATATTAAAATGTTGTGATGAAAAAGGTGTCAGAATTAAACTGGTAAGTAATGAACCACCTGCGGCTACAACCACAAGATTATCCACCTTTTTTTCTTCACAGTATAAGTACACAAATAGCACAACCCAAAAATATGCTACTATGTATTGCTCCATCATTACAGAAAACAACAATGTTGTATATGTAAAGCTGGATAAAATCATAAAGCCTATTCTCTCGCAAGAAGAAAGCTTTAGTAATTTTGCAAGAATAAGATTAGATACTAACATCATTATTATCTGAACAAAATTCATAAACAATTCTGTTGAACAGCTTATGAAAGGGAATAACAACGAAAGTGCATAACCAAAGCCAACAAATGGTGCTGAAAAAACAGCAAATAGTGGTTGTCTTATATCGTTTTCATAATGAGTAAGGCTCATATAGGCATTATCCTTTACAAGCATTTGAGAATCGCTTGTATAGATAATATCACAGGCGTAATTTGTACGATAAAAAGCCTGACTATTTATAAATGAATATGTAACATATCCAAAAAGCAAAGCAAAAATTATAATATAGAAGATATATTCAACCTTGTTAATTTCCGAAAACATATTTTTAAATTTTGTGCCTATATAATCGTAAAGTAAGGCTGTTGCACAGAAAACAGAGTAACCAGCAAATAAAGCACATATAAATGCGATTATAGTAAATAACTTTCCCCTGTCCATATTAAGGTCTAAAAATTGATTCATAAAAAAATCAGATGTTAGCATTACTCTAGACACAAAAGTTGATATATAGGCACATACACCAACAGAGGTTATGGCTGAAATTATCTTGTATGATAATTTTACCTTCTTTACCTTAGCTGATATGCTTTCAATTTGTGATGACATAAGGAACATCAAAACGCCAGCTATTGCTACAAATGTAACCAACTTTGAAAAAGGTAAATATAAATTAGTAATATACAAAAACAAAAGAGCTACAGCGGAAATAAAAACAAAAAAATTCCCCTTTATATTTTCTGCTACTTTTGATTCATCGAATGTAATAATTCCGTCAAATGCTGCAAAAAATTCATTAAAAGCAATAACTGATAAATTATATACTGTATAAAAAGAGAAAACCGCAATAACAACAGCAATTAAAGGAACAAATAAATTTGGTGATATATTTAACCTTTCTGCAATAGAAACAACTATTCCGGAAGCCCCCCAAGACATATAGAAAAAATATGCCCCCGCAATAACTACAGCTATACTAATAACAAGAAAAAGCATAGCTTTTTTTGATTTTTCTTTACCTAAGTAAGCTGTATTGTTTTTACAGGCAGATATAACAAATACTAAGCCAAACAACGCCACACCAAGTAAGATAAAAAGCTTAGACGGTTGCACAAATAGCACAGTCAACATTAATCCAGATAAAAGAAAAGGTAAATTATTCTTTAATCTTGTTAATGTGCCTTTTACAACACCTTTCAACATAATAATCCTCCCTCAACAAAATAAACTGTCGGAGTATATTCCATACTTCGACAGTTTACATTTTAGCACATATTAATAATTTATACAATAACTTTATTGATTATAAAAACTACAATCACCTATTGAAATAGAATATCTTTGTAAAACAATAAATGTTAAGTTTTAACACGCCTTATACATTTATATTGTACAAAAATAATATTACTCAGAAAGTAACATACGGTCATTGTTAAGCTCTTCACCTGATGAAATTTTGAATTTCTCAAGCAAATCTGGAATTGTAAGCTTTTTCTTTTCTGCACCAGCAACATCAAATATAATCTTACCATTATTAATCATAATCAAACGGTTACCAATCTTAATAGCATCGTTCATATTATGTGTAATCATAAGTGTTGTAAGATTGTTTTTTGCTACAATTTGTTCTGTTAAATCTAAAACCTTTTTTGCTGTTTTAGGGTCAAGTGCTGCTGTATGTTCATCAAGCAGTAAAAGCTTTGGCTTTTGAAGTGTTGCCATTAATAGTGTAAGAGCTTGACGCTGACCACCAGACAAAAGACCAACCTTTGAAGTTAATCTGCTCTCTAAGCCTAAGTCAAGGGTTTTAAGAAGCTCTTTGTATTCTTCTTTCTCTTTTTTGGTAATACCAACCCTTAATGTTCTTTTTCCACCTCTACGATTTGCCAACGCAAGGTTTTCTTGAATTTCCATTGTTGCAGCTGTTCCTGTCATAGGGTCTTGGAACACTCTGCCAAGGTATTTTGCTCTTTTATGCTCTGACATTTTAGTAACATCAACACCATCTATAATAATGCTACCACGGTCAACAGGATATACACCTGCAATCATATTAAGCATAGTTGATTTACCTGCACCGTTACCACCAATAACAGTAACAAAATCGCCCTCATTTAATTTTAGATTAAGTCCTGTTAGGGCTTTTTTCTCGTTAATAGTACCTACATTAAAGGTTTTTTCCACGCCTTTTATTTCAAGCATTTTCCTTAACCTCCTTACTTTCTTTTACTTTTGTAAAATACTTACCTTTCCAATAAGGAACAGCAAGGAAAATAGCAACAACTGCTGCTGAAAGTAGTTTTAGCAGGTTAGCATCAAGACCAAGTGTTATAACTACTTGAACTACTACATAATATATGATAGCACCTATAGAAACAGCCACAAGTCTTAGGGCAAAGTTTGTAAAAATTTTACCTAATAATGCGTCACCAATAATAATAGCTGCAAGACCAATAACTATAGCACCTCTACCCATATTAACATCAGAGAAGCCCTGATACTGAGATAGTAAAGCACCAGAAACAGCTACTAAACCATTAGACACCATTATACCTAAAACCTTGTTAAAGTCTGTATTTATACCCTGTGCACGGCTCATATTAATATTAGAACCTGTTGCACGAATACTACTACCCATTTCTGTTCCAAAGAACCAGTACAACACTGCAATTAAAATAGCTGTAATAATAGTAACCATAATAAGTGGATTGTTAAGGGCAAAGTCTTTAACCCAACGCAGTGAGATAAGAAGGTCTGAATTATTTACATTAACAGATTGGTTTGCTTTACCCATAATTTTTAGATTTATAGAATAAAGTGAAAGCTGAGTTAAAATACCTGCAAGAATTGCTGGTATACCCATAAAAGTATGAAGCAAGCCTGTAATAAGTCCTGCTAACAAGCCAGAAATAAACGCAGCTAACAATGCAATCCAAACATTACAGCCAGAAAGCAATAGCATAACACAAACCGCACCACCTGTAGCAAAAGAACCGTCAACAGAAAGGTCTGCGATATCCAATATCTTATATGTAATATACACACCTATTGCCATAATACCCCAAATTAAACCTTGGGAACAAGCACCTGGCAAAGCACCTGTAATTTGACCGAATACAGATAAAATATCCATTGTAAAAAGCCTCCAAACAATAAATTAAGGAAGAGAAAAATCTCTCCCTTAATTAGTTTTTATTATTTTTCTATTGCTGTATAACCCTCAACAGGCTCAATTCCTAGTCTGTCGCATACATCTGCATTATACTTCTTTATTGCAGGAGCGTACTCTACAGGCATATCAGCTATATTAGCTTCGCCTTTAAGAATTTTAGCAGCCATTTTACCAGTTGTATAGCCTAAATCATCATAGCTAATTGAAAGTGTTGCAACACCGCAACCAGAGCAAATGCCCTCTTCACCAGTGATTACAGGTACATTAGCAGTTGAGCAAATATTATCAATAATACCAACATTACTTGCAACAGTATTATCTGTTGGAACATAAATTACATCAGACTTATCTGCTGCGTTTGTGCATACCGCAGAAAGGTCGTTAGAGTCAGAGAATGAATACATCTCTGAGTTAATGCCAAGCTTCTTTAGCTCTTCTGCAATTACATCTACCTGATACTGGCTATTAGCCTCTGCAGAACAGTATAGTAAACCAACTGTTTTAGCATCTGGGAACCATTCTTTAATCATAGCTGCCTGCTCATTAAGTGGAGCAAGGTCTGATGTACCAGAAATGTTACCACCAACTGTACCGTTAAAGTTTTCAATTTGAAGTGCAACACCATATTCTGTAACTGATGTACCAAGTATTGGAATCTCACCTGTAGCTGCCGCTGCTGCCTGAAGTGCAGGTGTAGCATTAGCCATAATTAAATCTACTTTATCAGAAACAAACTGATTAGTAATTGTAGCACAAGTAGCAGAATCGTTCTGTGCATTTTGGAAGTTAAATTCGATTTTATCTTCACCTAACTCTTCAATAAGAGCTCTCTTAAAGCCCTCTGTAGCAGCGTCTAAAGCAACATGCTCTACTAACTGACATATACCAACAACATATTTGTCGTCATTTTGTGCTGTGCTGTTAGTATTGCTACTGCCTGAACTAACCTCTGTTGTACTACTTGCACAACCAGCCAATGCTGTACAAGCTAGAACTGATGCAAGTATAGATGATAAAATTCTTTTAGATTTTTTCATAAGTAAACACCTTTATTTCTATTTCAATTTATTTGCTTTAATCTTTTGCCATTTAACCTTTTGCAATGTTAAAGCGACGCTTATTATTTTACTACTAAATTAACAAAAAGTCAATAAAAATGGCATTTTCCGTAAAATTCTCACATATGCACAATTTTCACAATAAATTTTCGACTCATATAACTAAAAGCGATTACTAATTATTTAATGTAATAAAGATTATTAAGTACATTATGTATACCTAAAAAGGAGTTTTATGTTGCGAAAATATTGCTTTGTTGTACAAAAATAATGCCAATACAAATTACAAAAATTGAATAATCAACACTTTTACTTAAAAATTAATAATAGAAATGTATTTTTTATCTATATTTTTACCCATAACCCTACAATGCTTGCTATTGTTTTTATGTATATATACAAAAATATAGTTAGGTACTGTTGTTAATACTATTTAATAATTGAAATTCTTGTTTAATTATGTTATTATATTAAAGCGTGATTTGTAAAAATTTGCATTTTGTATATTATATAAATGTGAGGAGTTTAATAAATATGGATACAAGAAAGTTATATGATTTGTGGTTAGAAAACGCCACAGAAGATGCTGACCTTATCCCTGAGCTTGAAAGCATTAGTAATGATGATGAAGCTATTTATGACAGATTTTATAGAGAGCTAGAGTTTGGTACAGCAGGTTTAAGAGGCGTTATAGGTGCTGGTACTAACAGAATGAACATTTATGTTGTTCGTTATGCTACACAGGGCTTAGCTAACTATTTGAAGAAAAATTATGATAATTCTTCTGTTGCCATTGCTTGTGATTCAAGAATAAAGTCAGATTTATTTGTTAAAGAGGCTGCTAGAGTTCTTGCTGCAAATGGTATTAAGGCGTATGTTGCAAAGGAACTACAGCCAACACCAGTTGTTTCTTTCTGTGTTAGAGAATTGAAATGCCAAGCCGGTATTATGGTTACAGCTAGTCATAACCCAGCAAAATATAATGGCTATAAATGCTATGGCAGTGACGGTTGTCAGATGACTGACGAAAGTGCAAATGCTGTTTATTCAGAAATTCAAAGCATAGATATGTTTAACGATGTTAAGATTATCGACTTTGAAGAAGGTCTAGCTAATGGCACTATAGAATATATTGAAGATGCGGTTTATGATAGCTACATTGAAAATGTTAAAAAGCAGGCAATAAATTCTGGTGTATGTAATGGTGCAGGTTTAAAGGTGGTATACACACCACTTAACGGTGCAGGTAATAAACTAGTTAGAAGAATTCTTGCTGAAACTGGTGTAGACAATGTTGTTATAGTTAAGGAACAGGAAAATCCTGATGGAAACTTTACAACTTGTCCATACCCTAACCCAGAGATTAAAGAGGCTTTACAGCTAGGCTTAGATTTATGCGAAAAGGAACAGCCAGATTTACTTCTTGCAACAGACCCAGATGCTGACAGAGTTGGCATAGCTGTTAGATTAAACGATGGTTCTTTCCGTTTAATGACAGGTAACGAAACAGGTATTATGTTGACAAATTACATTTTGTCTTGCAGAAAGCAACTTAATAATCTACCTGAAAACCCATTTGTTGTTAAAACAATCGTTACAACAGAGATTGTAACTAAAATTTGTAATAAATTTGGTTGTGAGTTAAGAAATGTATTAACAGGCTTTAAGTATATTGGTGAGCAAATTCTTGAGCTTGAAAAAGCTGGCGAGGAAGAACGTTATATCTTTGGTTTTGAGGAAAGCTACGGATACCTTGCAGGTTCTTATGTAAGAGATAAAGACGCAGTTGTGGCATCTATGCTTATTTGTGAAATGGCTGCTTATTACAGAACTCAGGGTAAATCACTAAATGATGTAATTACAGAGCTTTACAATGAATTTGGATATTACAAGAATAAGACTGTTAGCTTTGAATTTGAAGGTGCAAGTGGTTTAGAGAAAATGGCTTCTATTATGGATAGCTTGCGTACAGACAATACTCTAACAGAAATTCTTGGAAGAAAGATTGAAGTTATCAATGACTATAAGCTAAGCACAAAGACAGACAAGGTTAACGGTACTGTTACTGAGATTAACCTACCAAAATCAAATGTTATTGCCTTTATGCTTGATGACGGTTGTTCAATTACAGTTCGTCCAAGTGGTACAGAACCAAAAATTAAACTATATATTACAGCTGTTGGTAGCACAGAAGCAAACGCAACAGAAATTACTGAACAGCTTCTTGAAGCAGGTAAAAAATTAATGGGTTGCTAATTATAAGATAGTTTATTAAAAAATACTGATAAATATAACAAAAGGTCCATCGTGAAAAAACGGTGGACCTTTTTGTTGTGTCTATTATTTGTATTAGCTATTAAGATAGGCTCTATGCCAATAGTTGGGGTAATCCTGAAACAAGAAGACTCTATATCAATAGTGGCTCTATGTCAATAGTTGGGGTAACCCAAAAATAAGAAACCAAGAACAGGCAACGGCAACTAAGCTGTTGCCTGTCGCTGATTAGATAAAATATGGGTTCTGTTTTTCTTTACCACAACATTTATTATAGAGCAGTGAAAAAATGGTGGACCTTTTTGTTGTGTCTATTATTTGTATTAGCTATTAAGATACTGGATTATCGGCTCAATATATTTAACATCAGAAATATCATAAGATGATGATACCATTCTTATTTGTTCCATATCATTCTCTGTTTTGTTCTTTTTGGAATTTAGCATTTTAACAAACATTTTCATTGCTACCTTTGATGTTGCAGGCATTTTTTCATAATCAAGACCGCCTGGACAATAGAACCATCTTACCTGTTTAAGTTCTTCTTCTGTGAAGTTTTTAGGCAGTGTTGCTTCAACTTCAGGATTTTCAATAGAACTTGCTCCAACGCAAAATACTACCAGTTTCTTATCTTTCCATTTTGAAATATTTTGCTTAAACCATTTAAGCTTACTGATAGAACCAGCAACAGCCCAACCTCCAAATATTATTGCCTCATAACTATCAAAGTTAATCTTCTTAGCTTTGCTGTATTCTATACATTCAGCGGTTGCTTTTTCTGCAATCCATTGTGCATATCTTTTTGTAAAGCCAGTTTGTGAATTATAAATTACAATAGTTTTCATTTATTAATCTCCTTATTAAACATCTTCAAATTGTCTTCAAGTTTCGATAAAAAAACGTAAGCATTTTTTATCTCCTGGTCAGTTACACCATCATACAGCCTTGTAAGAAATTCGGTTTCCTTTTCCCTATACTTAGCAGCTAGTTTTTCAGCTTTTTCCGTCAACACTACTATGCGTTTTCTCTTATCTGTTTCGCAAGGAGAAAAAGAAACCAGCTCCTTTTTTTCTAAACTAGTAAGTATTTCTTTTACATTCTGTCTTGAGCATCCCATAACCTTTGCTAGGTCATTGGCAGTTGGAGCAGTATCATTAAAAAGATTCATACAAGCCAACAAGAAAAACTGCTTACAGGTTATTTCCTCATAAAATGCATCTCCTGCCGTTTGCAACCTGTTATGAAAAGCAAAGAAAAAACCAAACAAAGCATATTTTGCATCTATCATATTTAATACATCAATATTTTTCATCTCATCCCCCTAAATACGCAATATATTGCATATTTATTATACAACAATTTTTCTATTTGTCAATAGCGTTTTTTATCCTCTCAATAATATACCAATCTTCATTTAACCACTGGTGAAAATCCAGTGGTTAATAGTTCCGTAAGAAATGTTGATGATTGTATGAAACATGTTGTAGGTATCATAGCTTAGTCTGTGTAGTAGGAGTAATAAATGCCCCTTATACTAGCACTTTAATAATCTTAGATAGTGATTTGCCTCACGGAGTACATGGTCAGCAAGTAAAGGTAAAATTGTAGAGCGTATTTTACATAATTGTATACCTTGAGAAGCTGCAATATTAAAATCTCTAAACTTTATTGTTTCTGATAATGAATCATCATCCATTGTTTTTTTATGTGTATTGCGACTAACCTCAAGAAGTTGGTAATATTCTTTGGAAAATTGATTAGCTGTATCAATTAAATCATCTTCACAAGGGTCTAGAAGTCCCTGTATAAATTTAGCGTGTTCCATCATAATACGATTCCAGAAACATTCATTACCTTTCATAGAGGTATCGCATAAATCTCCCTCTTGTTCAATGGTAGTTATATAATAGCAATATAACCGAGCTTCTCTGATAATATGCTCTAACAATAAGGGGTAATTTGTTGTAAACATCTCGCACTTTAAAACTCGATTTAATATATTTTCTTTAAAAGCTATTAATTCATCTAACAGTTTTAACACCGTTTGATTAATTTGTTTTACTTTAGCACATCTATCGGCGTCAATACCACATTTATTGTTTCCTGCAATTAATCGTAGTTCTTTAGCGGTTATTTCTTTATTAATGTATATACCTGTAAGCTCTTGGGTCTGTCTTTCGGCACTAACAGTAAATTCTGTTACAATTTCACCAGAACATAAAATTTGGTTGCCTACAACACAATTACTTAAAGTTACTGTTTGACAGAGAACCTTGTCAAACTCTTTTATAAAAAATTCAGCTTTTTTAGCACATTCTGCATCTGCTGGTGTAAAGCCTGCCTTTAGAAATAAAGCATGTTCTTTCATAATACGGCTGAAAAACAAATGTAGTTCTAAGGATTTTATTGGATAATTATTGTTGTGCATATTTTCCTCCTAAATATGTAATCTTATCAATTAAATATATGTATTAACGATTAAATATATAACAGCTGAAAGTATAAGTATATATTTACATACTAAGGAGATAATATTTATGAGGTGATAAAAATGGCTAAACAAGGAATGAAGCGTACAGAGAGGACTCATACAGAACCAAAAAATAATGCACCAGCAGTGCCTGAAATTCAAGGAAAGGCAAAGCACGGAAAAGATACTGTTAATCCAATTATTGCAGGTACAAAGTCACCTGCACAAAAGGTTTATCATTCTATCCCCCATTCATCTGAAAAACCAATTGCATCGGTTTATAAAGAGATTGATAATGACCTTGCAAGGGATAATTTAGAAAATGATATACCCGAGGCTGACTTACAGGATATGTAATACTATATTTGTACATTAATTTTAAGGGAGTATACAAAATGAATAATTTAACTATTGAACAGGTAATCGGCAGAGAAATTATTGATTCCAGAGGCAACCCTACTGTTGAGGCAGAGGTTCATTTATCAGATGGTACTATTGGTAGAGGCACAGCACCAAGTGGAGCATCAACTGGTGAGTTTGAGGCATTGGAGTTAAGGGATAACAACAGCAATCGTTATCTTGGAAAAGGTGTATTAAAATCTGTTGAAAATATAAACACCACCATAAACAATGCATTACAGGGTGTAGATGCCTCTGATATATACAAGGTAGACCGAATAATGATTAACACAGACGGCACTAAGGACAAGTCTAAACTAGGGGCAAATGCAATTTTGGCTGTATCTATAGCAACTGCAAGAGCGGCTGCAAATTCTATGAATATACCATTATATAAATTTTTAGGAGGAATTACAGGTAACCGCCTGCCTGTACCTATGATGAACATTCTTAACGGTGGTGCTCATGCAGCTAATACAGTAGATGTTCAGGAATTTATGATAATGCCTGTAGGTGCTAAAACCTTTAAGGAGGGGTTACAATGGTGTGCAGAGGTGTTCCATTCTTTGGCTAAGCTATTAAAAGAAAAAGGGCTTGCTACATCTGTTGGCGATGAAGGTGGATTTGCACCTGACCTTTCCAGCGACGAAGAGGCAATAGAATATATTATAAAAGCAATAGAATTAGCTGGATATAAGGCTGGTACAGATTTTATGTTGGCAATGGACGCAGCCACAAGTGAATGGAAAGGTGAAAAAAAGGGTGAGTATGTGCTTCCAAAAGCAGGTACAAAAATGACATCTGAACAGCTTATTGATCACTGGAAAACTCTTGTAGAAAAGTATCCTATTATCTCTATAGAAGATGCCTTAGATGAAGAAGATTGGGAAGGCTGGCAAATTCTGACGAAAATTCTTGGAGATAAGATTCAATTAGTTGGAGATGACCTATTTGTAACCAACACAGAAAGACTTAAAAAAGGAATAGAAAAAGGCTGTGGCAATTCAATATTGATTAAACTAAACCAAATAGGCACAGTTTCAGAAACATTAGAAGCTATTAAACTTGCCCATAAATCTGGCTATACTGCTATTTCTTCCCACCGTTCCGGTGAAACGGAAGACACTACCATAGCCGATTTAGCTGTGGCACTTAATACCTGCCAAATAAAAACAGGTGCTCCGAGCAGAAGTGAGCGTGTTGCTAAATATAATCAGTTATTACGCATTGAGGAACAGCTTGGTTGCAGTGCTGTTTATGCTGGCTTTGATGCTTTTAATGTAGGAAACAGAAGCCAGCAACATTAAAGTGTTTCAAAGTCTTTTGAAGTGCTAATAATTAGTAATATATAATTTGTGCAACACACATTAATAATTAAAGGCTCTATAATAAAGGTTGGGGTAAAGAAAAATAGAGCCTAAAAAATAATAAAAAAATAAGGCATATTTTGAAAAAATCCTGTAAAATGAAAAGCGAGAAAACTACCATTTTCAGGAGGTCAAAATATGCCTTACACTAATTTTACAGAAAAACTA
>JAXKHT010000157.1:0-2739 GCA_036549705.1 Acutalibacteraceae bacterium
GACATTTCTTATCCTTTCAAAAACACTTCTTGATATGTATGTTCTAGATTTTTTATATTTTCTTCGTCTAAAATTTTTACTATTTCCCCATTTTTTATTAGTATAACCTTTTCAACAAGCCCATCTAGAAAATCAAGTATGTGGCTGGACAGAAAAACATATCTGCCTTTTTTCACACACATTTTTAACAACTTCTTAAATACAATTACTCCCTCTGTATCTAAAAAATTTAATGGCTCATCAAATATCATTATTCTTGGAAAACCTAACAATGTACACCCAATAGACAGCTTTTGCAACATTCCCTTTGACAAATCTGCAACTTTTTTATTTCTATACTCTGTCATATTGAAGGTTAAAATTAACTGCTCAATTTCTTCGGTTTTAATACAATTATATTTCATTATACTAAAATACATTAATACCTGCTCTACAGAGAATGTTGGCATTAACCAGCTTCCGTCAGGCATAAAAGACACTTCAAAATCATTTAATTTTTCTAAAGGGATTTTATCTATCAGTACTTGTCCGCTATCCTGTTTGTTTAAGCCTGCCATAGCATTAAATAAGGTAGATTTACCAGAACCATTTGGACCCACAAATGCAGTTATCATAGGCTTTTCAATGGTTACTGTAATATTAGATATACCATTTCCATTTTTATAATGCTTACATAAATTATTTATTTCAAACATTTTTTGTCACCTTTATTTTATCCTTAATTATATAAAACAAACTAATCCCTATATTTACAACTGGAACTACTCCTAAAATTACATCGGGCATAAATGCTGTAGCTATATTTGCACCCCTAGAAAGTTTTTTATCTGCAATAATAAAACCACCATAATAAACCGGAATAAAATAGATAAATACACCTATAGAAAAAATAATATTTACAACCGACAATCCATATTTACAAGCAAACACTATATTTAATAACAGATTAACAAAAGCAGAAATAGCAGTCATTATAATAATCAAGTATTTTTTTGATAATTGATTATTAACTCCAGTTATTTTGTCTAGTTGTTTACTTTTAAATTTAATAGAATATATATCAATAGCTACTGCAATTAGTACAGCAGTAATTAAATATTGAACAATATAAAAAAACATTTTAACATAAACAGCAAATATTATTCCAAGAATGATAATAGCAAAATTAACTGCTACATCAATATATTCATAGCTACCCTTACTATATCCAAAAAAGATTCTATAAACATATGCTGTATATCTGTTTGTCAAAAGTATATTTCCTATTTTGGATTTTTTATTAGATTTAGATTTTACAGATAAATTACTTGTAATTAAATCCCATATAAAGTAAGAGGCTGTTGTGCCTAATAACAAAACTAATAGAAATGATAAATAAAAGTTTGCACCCCAGTGTTTTAGAACATTGCTAATGGTTACAGATAAACCTATATTAATCCAAATGGTTCTTATTAAGGTTAACAGCAAAATATCAACTCTGGTAAACTTTAAATATTGCAATAATTGTTTTTCTTGGGCAGTTGTTTTATTAACCATAGTAGTAAACATAAGTAATAAGTATAACACTGCACAACCAAGTGGTACAATTACAGCATATGATTTTAGGCTATATAGCATACTATCCATACTAAATGATGCAACCATTAACCCAAAAATAATTATTATATAAAAGAAATCGTAGATAGTTATTTTTTGCCCTTTTATCTTATGACTAAGGCAAAAGTTTATATGTTTAAATATCTTGATTTTTATCACCTCAAAAAGAAAGAGGGAAAAATTGCTTAATACAACTTTTCCCTTCTTCTTTAGTTTTTAAAGCTATCAATTAAGACGCTGAAATTGTTGAAAAATGAATGATAGCAAGAGCAACTGCAACTGCAACAACATACTGCATTTTACTTACCTCCTTTTACACATCTTTGGAACAAAATCACTATGCAATCTTCATTCCGTCGCTAATATTATCACAGATGTAAAATAATGTCAACGCTTTTTTATTTCTTTGTTACATTGCACATTTTACAGTCACCTATTCAAAAGATAAATGGACAAATTTAAATAACCGGCAAAGGTTACCCATAGTAAATATGGAATTTGCAATAATCCAGCGGTGGGGTTTATTCTGTAGAAGTTTATTATCATTGCAACTATTAATAACCACAATATAACCAACCACACAAAGGCAAACAATGGTTGACCAAGGTTGAAGAATATAATAGACCACAAAAAGTTAAAAATTAACTGCAAACCGTAAATGGCTAAGCCTATATATCTTTCTTCGTTGCTGTTTATGTACACCAAATAAGCAGATATACCCATTAGTATATATAACACTGTCCAAACTACAGGAAAAAGCCAGCCTGGTGGTGCTAAGGCAGGCTGTTGCAGATTTGAGTAAGTATCAAAGTTGCCTAATGTAAGCAACCCAGACAACACCCCTACGCCCAAGCTGATGGCGATACTGATTAATAACCCTGTTACGGTAAATTTTTTATTCATAGCATACACCCCTTTAAGGAGAATATATGCCAATTTTTTCAATAATATGATAATCTTCTTTTTACCGCAGAAAAAATCCAGTACAACCATAAAAACCCTTATAAAAAACAAAGGCTCTATAATAAATGTTGGGGTAAAGAAAAATAGAGCCTAGAAAAATTAATAAAAAATAAGGCATATTTTGAAAAAATCCTGTAAAATGAAAAGCGAGAAAACTACAATTTTCAGGAGGTCAAAATA
>JAXKHT010000158.1:0-2828 GCA_036549705.1 Acutalibacteraceae bacterium
CAACAAGCTTTACTTCTTCACCAATATTTATAGATGCAACAACACCTACAGCAGTAACAGTTTCGTCACCGCTTAAAAGCTCCAAAACGGTGTAACCGTTTGCATCGTTTCTATATATTATATCCTCAATTTCGCCAGATAGCTCCAGTAATTGTGTATTATTAGTCATTTTTTCCTTACTGCCTTTCATAAATTTATGTTTTATGAATATTGCATTATATTGCAATTTGTTTTATAATAATTAGGTTGATTATTTGTGGTTTATGCAATTACGGTATGTAAATATTGATTTGAATACCCTTTGCAAAAAAATATTTCCAATAGAAAAGGAATGATAAAAAAATGGAATTTTACGCTAATGAAGGTAAAAAGTCTTCTGTTGTTGTTAACAACAATAAATATATGCGTCACTCAATAAAGACTCATTTTGTAAAGCAAGGGGAGGACTATATTGAAGTTTTTAAGCAATATGTTACTCCTTTATACCAGCAAGGTGATATAGTTTCAATCAGTGAAAAGATTATTGCACTATGCCAAAACAGAGTTGTAAAGCGTGAAGAGCTAAAAATCGGATTTTGGGCAAAGCTACTTTCAAAATTTGCTTCACATCCAGATACAGGCTATGGAGTAGGGGAAACCATAAAAATGCAATATGCTATACACGAAGCTGGTTTGCCAAAGGTATTATGGGCTAGTTTTGCCAGTGCTGTAACCAAGTTAATGGGTAAAAAAGGTGTTTTTTACGAAATTGTTGGAGCAGAGGTTAGCGGTCTTGACGGCTTTTATGACAAAGTATGGGATGAATATGGCGACATTGGCATAAAAATTCCAGAAAATCCAAACGGTGTTTGTAACGAACTAAAAGAGAAGTTAGGCATAAGCTGTATTATAGTAGATGCCAATGATTTAGGTCAAGAGCTACTAGGTGCTTCTGATGATTTGCGTTCAGCTATTCCAGAGGAGGAACTGATTAAATTTGTAAAGGACAATCCATCTGGACAAGGCAAAGAACTTACTCCAATTATTTTAATAAGACCTTTTGAAAATTTTGAAAAAAATGGCGACACATTGGCACCTAATGTTCAAGCATAAGTCTTATTAATTAATACAACAATTATATAACACATTCATATTTTTTACAACAATAGCGTACCGTTTTGTGGTACGCTATGTTTCTTTTACAATTTTATAAAATGTGTCTGCTGTTATATAATTGATAAAACCGTATTCTCTACACAATCTTTTTACTATCTCACAATTTTCGTTGTTACACCCATAATCTACACATAATACTTTATCAAAACGATTTTTTCCCATTATCATAACTCTTTGTGCCGTACTGCGTATTATTTGCTCTACGTTTTCGCAGGTGTCATTTAGTGGAATAATTATGTATACTTCTTTATCCTGTTCACTTTTTAGAATAAAAGTATAAAAGCATTTCCATATATTTATCAGTCCATAAACCATAAGAAGAATAAACAAAATGTCCCTTATGTTTTCAGCCATAAATTATCACCTCATTACAGTTTATGTTGTTGGTAAAATATGGTGTGAATAAACTTAGTTATTTTTCAAATGATATTATAGACGGTAATCGTCAATAAATTTTTTG
This sequence comes from Acutalibacteraceae bacterium, assembly GCA_036549705.1. Classification (GTDB taxonomy): domain Bacteria; phylum Bacillota; class Clostridia; order Oscillospirales; family Acutalibacteraceae; genus CAG-964. Next base: position 1,616 of record JAXKHT010000158.1, read on the forward strand.
ATATTGAAAGGGAGCTATCATTATGGATAATTCTTATGCAAACGAATCAATTAAGTGTACAGTACAGCAGTGTAAATACCACTGCAATGTTAAGGACTATTGCTCACTAAATAGTATTCAGGTAGGTACACACGAATGTAACCCAACACAGAAACAGTGTGTAGACTGTATGTCTTTTGAGAAGAAGTAAGTTTGTAAAAATAAGTATAGCATTTGTTATATTAACCTAAAATTAATAATAAACCTATAAACAATTAGTGTAAGTAATAAAAATTTCTAAATTTGAAATTTCTGTTACAAAAGTATTGCATTTTTGTTATAAATGATATATAATACACTTGTAACAAAGGTTACAAAATAAATTGCTTACAACTTACAATTAACCCTAATACACTATCTGGATAATCCCCCTAGCTGTTATGGCTAGGGGGATTATTCATTTATTACAAAGTGTAATCTTTAATAAAACTTCTACGAAATATGCTAATAATTTTATTCATCACTTTACTTTATTCTAAAAAAGTGGTACTATGTTAATGTAAGATAATGCCAATTATAAAAAAGGAGGAAATAATATGAAACCTAAAAGTAAAAAAATAATATCTATTATTCTTACATTTTGTATTATAGTATCAGTGTTATCAGCAACAAGCATTAACGCTAATGCCACAATAATAAATGAAGCTTTAGTTGGTAAAACAGGTGGAACAAGTGGGGATTATCAATATGAAGTTGATGAAGATGGATATGCAAGAATTGAATATTATTCAGGAACTGACACAAATTTGGTAATTCCAAGTACTATTGACGGATATACCGTTAAGTATCTAGGTTGGGAATATTATTTTAATGAAAGTATCACGCGTACTCCTATTACAAGTGTAACAATTCCAGATACAGTAACTGAAATTTCTCCAGGTTGTTTTGAGAAGCTAACAGAATTAACCACAGTTAATATTCCTAATAGCGTTAAGTTAATTGGTATGTATGCATTTATGGGTTGTGAAAATTTAATGAACGTGACTATTCCTGATGGTGTTGAAGTAATCAAAAAAGCAGCATTTAAGGGTTGCAAAAAAATAACCTCTGTTAACATACCTGATAGTGTTACCGATATTGGTTACGATGCATTTTACGATTGTAATTTAAACTATGTAGTCTTAGGAAAAAATGTTACTGAGTGGGGATCAGGTGCATTCGGAGGTGTTAAGGC
>JAXKHT010000159.1:0-3753 GCA_036549705.1 Acutalibacteraceae bacterium
AAATCAAGCAGGACTTTCTTCATTTGAAAGCCCTGCTTTGTCTACGGTCTGAGGCAACAGCTTAGTTGCTGTTGCCTGTTCTTGTTTTTCTTATTTTGGGATTACCCCAACTATTGACATAGAGCCTGAAAAACTTCGCAATCTTGTAAAGACTGCGAAGTTACTGGCCTGCCCAACAGGAATCGAACCTGCCTAACCAGAGTCGGAGTCTGGTGCATTATCCGTATGTGCTATGGGCAGATAATATTTTTACACTTAAAATATATTAACAAAAACAACTAAAAATTGCAAATAAACAAAAATGAATATCTGCAATTTCTAATTGTATACTGTCAATAAAATATGTTTAAGATAAATATTATTACAGATTATACCTCTGCAATAACCTCAACCTCAACTAAAACGCCCTTTGGAAGCTCTTTAGCAGCAACACAAGAACGGGCTGGCTTGCTGGAAAAATATTTTCCGTAAATTTCATTAAAAGCACCAAAATCGCTCATATTTGCAAGAAAACAGGTTGTTTTAACAGCCTTGTCATAGCCAGAGCCACAAGCCTCTAAAACAGCACCAAGGTTTTTCATAACTTGTTCTGTTTGCTCCTCAATAGAAACAGCCTCTACATTGCCAGTAGCAGGGTTAATTGCAATTTGACCTGATGTAAATACCATACCGTTGCAAACAACAGCCTGTGAATATGGGCCTATTGCATCTGGTGCATTTTTTGTGTGAATTTTCTCTAACATTTTTACTACCTCCAGTTGTTAATTTATAATTTTATATCCATTTGCAGTAAGTGCTTCTTTTATTTCATCAATATGTGCTTGATTTCTTGTTTCCATACTAACACGAAGATAACAAGCGTTTATATCTGAATTTAGGTCTGCTCTGTCATGTGCTACAGCTACTACATTGCCACCTAAATCAGAAATAATCTGAGAAACCCCCTGTAGCTGACCAGGTTTATCTAGTAGCTCTAAAGTTAGGTCAGAAAGTCTGCCGGATTTCTGTAAACCACGGTTAATAACTCTTGATAGAATTGTAACATCAATATTACCACCAGATAGTAGGCAACATACCTTTTTACCCTGTAAATCTGGGATTTTATTAAGTAATACAGCGGCAAATGCGTTAGCACCAGCACCCTCAGTAACCAGTTTTTGTCTTTCTAGTAGTGTAAGTATTGCTGTTGCACATTCATCATCTGTAATTGTGATAAAGTCATCAACATATTTACTTGCAATTTCATAGGTTAATGTTCCAGGAGTTTTTACTGCAATACCATCTTGGAAAGTGTGTACACTGTCTAAGGTTTCTATTTGACCGTTCTTAACACTGTTTACCATTGATGGAGCTCCACTAGCCTGAACACCATATACCTTTATATTAGGATTAAGTGACTTAATAGCATAAGCAACACCTGCTATTAATCCACCACCGCCAACAGGAACAATAACGGCATCAATATCTGGTTTTTTATCAATAATTTCTAAGCCTATTGTACCTTGACCAGCAATAACCAATTCATCATCAAATGGATGAATTAAGGTTGCACCGCTTTCCTTTTGTAGCTCAATAGCCTTTGCATAGGCATCGTCATAAGCACCTTTTACTAAACAAACCTCTGCACCTAAACGCTTTGTAGCCTCTATTTTGCTGATAGGGGCAGCATCTGGAATACAAATTAAAGATTTTATGCCATTCTTAGTTGCAGCTCTTGCAACACCCTGTGCGTGGTTACCAGCAGAGCAAGCAATAACACCCTTGGCTCTTTCCTCTGGTGTAAGCTGAGAAATCTTATAATATGCACCTCTAACTTTAAAAGAGCCTGTAACCTGTAGATTTTCTGTTTTTAGATAAACAGTTACACCTGGTACAACATCAGGTGAGCATTTTATAATATCTGTTGGTCTAATGGCATCTTTTAATACGTAAGCTGCGTGATAGATTTTGTCTAAAGTCAACATTAAAACATCTCCTAAAAATTTTGTTTACCTTATATGTCTTTAGTTTTTGATTATTTTATAATACTATGATAGACTGTCTTAATTTATTAGTAGCATAGTATTTGTACAATCAATTTGGAATTTTAAAACAGATGTACCGTGAAATAGGAGGTTGTAAATAAAAAACCTCCGTCCAATAAAAGGACGAAGGTTAAAAGCTCCGTGGTACCACCTTAATTGTTTGCATAGCAAACCACTTTACAGCAACACTATGTAAAGTATAGTAAACATAGTAATGCCTATCTTTATAACGGAAGAAAACCGTACTCTCTTACTATTATTTCAGAGGTCAGCTTAAAGGTGATAGACTACTACATATTTTTGTTGGTTTGCACCAAACACCAACTCGCTGTAAAAAATAATGTATGTCCTTGTCCTTATCATAGCCTTTGGATTATTATTTTTGTCATAACTAAATTTATACGCCTTTTTTTTATAAAAGTCAAGTAAAAATCAAAAATTACTTTAATATAGTAAAGAGTATTTTATATTTATCAAAATTCTTCTTTAACAGTACGAATAAATAGCTGTGACAAAACCTTATGTGCATCTTGATTATAGGTAATAACCTGATTTATAGCATTAACAATAGGTAAATCTACATTATATTTTTCACCAAGTTTAACTAATGCTCTTGTGGTAGAAACACCCTCGGCAAGTTTTGTGAATTTTTCACCTTTTATTAGTAACTCACCAAAGCCTCTGTTATGGCTGAATTTTGAGAATAATGTAGCCTCGTAATCGCCTAAATGACATAGGCCATATGCAGATATTTCATTGCCACCCATTGCTTTTATTAATCTTGCAATTTCTCTTGTACCTCTTGCCATTAATGCACCCTTTAGGCTGGTATATCCCATACCGTCCAGCATACCTGCGGCTATACCAACAACATTTTTGGCAGCAGCACCAACCTCTGTGCCGATTAAATCTTGTCCTAAATAAAAGCGGATAAGCTCACTGGAAAAAGAAGAAACCAGCTTGTTTTTTAGCTGTTCGTTGTCAGAGTCAATAACCATACAGTTTGGAATACCCCTTACAAAATCCTGTGGATGACCAGGGCCAACCCAAACAGCAACAGGAGTTTTTTCTGTATCTATATAATCTTTTACAATTTCAGTTAATCTTCTGCCAGTAGTTTCCTCTATACCTTTCATACAAAGAACAATAGCCTTACCATCTAAATTTTCTTTGCACAAGTTTTCCATAAAACTGCTTAAAACCTGAGCCCCTATAGAAATTATCATAATTTCTGCGTGTTCAACAGCTTTGGTAAGGTCAGATGTTATGGTAATTCTATCGCTAAATTCTACATAATCATTCTTACGGGTAGCCTTTAATTTTTGATATATTTCCTCGGATTCAAGTCCCCAAGAATAAACATTGTGACCTATTTTGTCCAAATACCAAGCGATAAAAGAACCCCATCTGCCACAACCTAGTAATGAAATATTCATACTATGCCTCCAATTTATGTCAATTAATTTATGATTTTACGCTGTAATAAAATACTTGGAAATATTATACCATATATAGATGTAAATTTCTATTGTATTTTTAGTTATTTTGCAGGTGTATTTTTATGCATTTTTACTATTTATTTGTAATTTTTCCTATGTTTTTAAGCTGAATAGAGATTGTGCCGTTGGGATTATTAATAAATTCAATATATTTTTCGTTTTCAAAATATTCAACAGGTATGGTTATTTCTATTCCTGTGTCTGTAGTTATTTTATGGCTACTGCTTGTT
>JAXKHT010000160.1:0-1991 GCA_036549705.1 Acutalibacteraceae bacterium
AAATGTATCCAACAGATAGAATTGTTTTAGTATGTGATGGAGCTGCTTGGCATAAAGCAAAAGCTTTAGATATCCCTAAAAATATTCGTTTGGTCTTTATCCCTCCGTATACTCCAGAAATGAATCCTATTGAACAAATTTGGAAAGAAATAAGAAAGCGAGGGTTTAGAAATGAAATATTTCCTACCCTAGCTAAAGTTATTGATAGACTCTGTGATACTATAGTTTCGCTTACTTCTGATGTTAACAAAAGTATAACTGCACGTAAATGGATTTTGTCTAGTTTTAATTAGATATTAGTATAAGCTATTGCCTGTCGTTGATGTTTGCCCAGAATGGGCAGTAACTCGGTAGTGAAAGTCCACTACAGGCTTGGCAGTAGGAACTGTTAGCTGATGGCAAGTGCATCCATCGTGAGGTGGAGTATGAAGTAAGCCTACGGCAAACTCTTGGTCTGACGAACAGAAATCACATACAAGGCATATGCAGAGGGGACGAGCTTGCATCACAAAGCAAAGTCCAATACTGCCCAAACTCTGCGGTGTAAATGTGGCAGATATATGAGAGGAAGGTTACTGTTCTTAACTGGGGAGGTCTTGCAAGGCAACGAAGGACAGATAGATTGACACCCGTTGAACCTGTGCAGTGATGTACAGCTAAATTGCAAGAAGTCAGCAGAGGTCATAGTAGTGAAAAAAATTTTTTTCGCAAAGGATCGAACAATAATAGTCTTGAAAACGAAAGGAGGGTGGAGCAATGCAAAGACCACAGAAAACAGCGAAAGCTGGCTACCTTTGCGAGAGTATGTTGGAAACAGAGAGTAACAAGGTAGCGTGTAGCGTTGCTCGACTTGAAACGGAAAGACAAGACGGTGCAAAAAATTTACTTGAAGCTATCCTTGACAGAAATAATTTGAATAAGGCATATCAGAAAGTAAAGAAAAATGGAGGCTCGGCAGGAATAGACGGTATGACAGTAGAAGAAATGTTGCCATATCTAAAGGAACATCGAGAAGAATTGCTTAAAGCACTTAGAAATGGAAAATATAAGCCAAAGCCAGTAAAGAGAGTAGAAATACCAAAGCCAGATGGCGGAAAAAGAAATCTTGGAGTACCAACGGTAATAGACCGAATGATACAGCAAGCAATAGTTCAGGTATTGCAACCAATATATGAACCACTATTTTCTGATAACAGCTATGGTTTTAGACCAAACCGAAATGCACATCAAGCAATAAATAAAGCGTTGGAATATTACAACGAGGGCTATACACAGGTAGTGGATTTAGACCTTGCAAAGTATTTTGACACTGTTAATCACGATATTTTAATAGATATGTTAAGGGAACAGATAAAGGACGAGAGAGTAATATTGTTAATTCGCAAATATTTAAGGAGTGGAGTAATGATAAATGGCTTAATAAGTCCGACAACAGAGGGAACACCACAAGGAGGAAATCTGTCGCCATTGCTTAGCAACATATACCTTACAGCATTTGATAAGATGCTAGAAAGCAGAGGTCATAGGTTTGTAAGATATGCAGACGATTGTAACATATATGTCAAAAGCCGAAGAGCAGCCGAGAGAGTAATGACAAACTGCGTGAAATTTCTTGAGGGTAAGCTGAAACTGAAAGTTAATCAGCAGAAAAGCAAGGTAGGAAGTCCATTGAAACTGAAATTTCTAGGATTTTCACTTTACAAAACAGGAAACAAAGCAGGAATACGCCCACACGGTAAAAGTATTAAAAGGTTTAAGGATAAAATCCGAGAGCTGACAAGTCGAAAACAGGCAAGGTCTGTTGAACTTATACTTAAAAGAGTAAAGAAATATACAACAGGTTGGCTTGGATATTATTCTATTGCAGATATGGAAAGCAAAATAAAGAGGGGCTGTCTCACTAGCGAAAGTGAAGCAGCCCTTAAATTATGTGATTTAGCAGACAAAATAGCACTCAAGTTTTTAAATTGATGTGGAAAACTGCATAGCAA
>JAXKHT010000161.1:0-5448 GCA_036549705.1 Acutalibacteraceae bacterium
ATGTTAATGTCTGGTGGCAGGGTAAATACAGACAGAGCTTCTGTTGCAATATTAGATGAATATAGAAGTGCAAAGCTAGGCAGTATAACCCTAGAATGTGTGTAAATTGTATTTTCAGTTTTAGGAGATAAAAGCATTATGGAATGGTTTTTATATGAAAATCAACTAACAGAAAAAGGCTTTAACCATATTTGTGGTGTTGATGAAGCCGGACGAGGCCCACTAGCTGGGCCAGTTTGTGCGGCAGCTGTTATTTTACAACCAAATGATATTATTGAGGGTGTTAACGACTCTAAAAAACTAACAGAGAAAAAAAGAGAATTATTATTTGAAGTAATCAAAGAAAGAGCAGTTTCTTGGAGCATTGCCTTTGCTATAGTTGAAGAAATAGAGGAGCTTAATATACTAAATGCAACAATGCTTGCTATGAAACGAGCTGTTGAGGGATTAAATATACCTGCTGACTACGCAATAATAGACGGCAATAAAACTCCTAATTTAGATATTCCCTGTGAAAGTATAGTAAAAGGGGACGCTAATTCTATGTCTATTGCCGCTGCTTCAATTCTTGCTAAGGTAAGCCGAGATAGATTACTGCTAGATTATGCACAGCAATATCCACAATATGGCTTTGAAAAACACAAAGGCTATGGCACAAAGCTACACAGAGAAGCGTTAAAGGAATATGGTGCTTGTCCTGTGCATAGAATGTCATTCTTAACTAAAATTTTGAAAAAATGAGTTATTTAGATAATAAATCAATAGGTAAACTTGGTGAAGAATTTGTTTGTAAATACCTAGAAAGCAAAGGCTATAATATTTTTACCAGAAATTATTACACCAAATATGGCGAGATAGATATTGTTGCAACAAACCCAAAGTTTATTGCATTTGTAGAGGTAAAAACCAGAAAAGCATCAACTGCCTTTCATCCTTGCTTATCAGTGAATAAAAGCAAACAAAATAAAATTATGAGAACAGCATATTTATTTCTAAAGGAATACAATTTTGCTTTGCAACCACGTTTTGATGTATGTGAGGTTTATCTAACTGATAATAAACTTCACCGATTAAATTACATTCCTAGTGCGTTTATTCAGGAGGGTGACTATGCAAGTTTTTGATTTACATTGTGATACTCTATACAAAACTACCACAGAAAATAACTCTATAGTGGCAAATAATTATCATCTATCCTATGAAAAACTTTTGAAATATTCTGAATATACACAGGTTGTAGCTATATGGATACCAGATGAATACCGTGGCAATAATGCTATCAAATTGGTTAATGATTGTTATAAAAATCTGTTAAACTCTTTACAGCAATGTAAGGAGTTTTATCTAGTAAATAATTTTAATCAGCTTAATAATGGTCACAATGTTATACTTGCTATTGAAGGTGGCTCTGCATTGGCAGGAGATATAAATAATGTAAAACTCCTTAAAGATATGGGTGTTAGATTTTTAACACTTACTTGGAATGGAGCAAACGAAATTGGTGACGGTATACGCAGTGAAAATCCAAAAGGGCTAACTGCTTTCGGCAGAGAGCTTATTCCGGAATTGGAAAAAAATAATATAATAATAGATGTATCCCATGCAAGTGACCAACTGTTTTGGCAAACTGCACAAATTGCCAAAAGACCCTTTGTTGCCACTCACTCTAATTCACGCACAATATGTTCAAATCTGCGTAATTTAACAGATGACCAATTTAAACATATTTGCAAAATTGGTGGAATTGTGGGGTTAAACTTCTATAAATATTTTATAACTGATAGTGGAGTAGCAAATTTTTCAGACTTAGAGAAACACCTAGAGCATTTTCTTTCTCTAAATGGAGAAGATACAGTTGCACTTGGTAGCGATTTTGATGGTGCAGATATGCCCGATTGTATAACAGGTGTAGAATCTATGGAAACACTGTACAATTATTTACTATCAAGAAATTATAATGAAAATCTTCTTAGAAAATTATTCTACCAAAACGCTTATAATTTTTGTAAAAATTACGATAAATTATATAATGAGGTCTAATTATGTGTAAAGAAAAAAATGTATATAAAGAAAAAGACATAGTTCGCATAGCTAAAAGAGAAAACAATACAAAAAGACAATATCTTGTAGTAAATGCTCTGCAAAGTAAGCATATACCAACCAGCGGTGTAAAGGCACTGGAAATGTTTAATACACTAGCAGATATAGTAAAAGCAGAATACCACAATCAAAAACTCTTACTGGTTGGTTTTGCAGAAACCGCTACAGCTATAGGTTCTGCATTAGCTGTGGCATTAAATTCATTATATATTCAAACTACAAGAGAAATCATAGAAAACGCAGAATATTTATATTTCAGTGAATCTCACAGTCACGCCACAGAACAAAAGCTGGTTAAAAATGATATTGACAGTGTAATTAATGATGTTGATAGAATTATATTTGTGGAGGACGAGGTTACAACTGGTAATACAATTCTTAATATTATAAATTTAATTGAGAAAAATTATCCTAATAATATAAAATTTTCTGTTGCATCTATTCTAAATGGTATGGATAGTAACTCACTTGAAACATACAATCAAAGAGGTATAAATGTACATTACTTAGTAAAAACAGACCATAGCACCTACACAGAGGTTGCACAAAATTTTAAGGGTGACGGAAAATACATAGACTGCAATATTTCCAGTTTACAAACTAATCATAATATTTTATCAGCAGACCAATATATAAATGCCAGAAGAATAACAGATGGCAAAAAATATAATGACGCTTGTAATAGCCTTTTTGAACAGGTTAAGAGTAAATTACAGTTAACTAATAACAGTGATATTCTTGTGCTTGGTACAGAAGAATTTATGTATCCTGCTATTTTTGTTGCTACACAGCTGGAAAAACAAGGTAATAAAGTTTTGTGCCATTCAACCACACGCAGTCCTATTACAGTAAGCAGTGAAGAAAATTATCCTGTTCATTCAAGATATACCCTAAAAAGTTTATACGACAGCAATAGGACAACCTTTATATACGATTTGCAAAAGTATGATAAGGTTTTAATTGTTACAGATGCCAATATTGAAAATGAAAATATAGGTCTAAACTCCTTAATAAATGCACTTGAGCAGTGTGGTAATAATGATATAAATGTTATAAGGTGGTATTAATTTTGAGAACCTCATACAAAAATGATGATGTAATTTTGTTATTAAAAGATATAACAGGAATGGTACAGCCTCAATCCACAGAGGAAAGAGAAAGACTTATACAGTCAGGCAAGCATTATAGCGAGATGTTGCCTATTGAATATGTTCCTACAGAAAAATATATGCAGGTTTATAACGAAGCTCTTAAAAGCTATTCTAAACCAACAGCACTAGCTGTTGGCAAACTTGCTGATAAAATAATAGACTTTAAGGGTGAAGATGTTGTTTTGGTTTCATTAGCCAGAGCAGGTATTCCTATAGGTGTATTGTTAAAAAGGTATATTAAATTAAAATATAAAGTTAATGTGCCACATTACTCTATATCCATAATAAGGGGTAAAGGAATTGACGACAACGCAATGAAATACCTACTATCAAAATATAAGCCACAGCAATTAATGTTTGTTGACGGTTGGATAGGCAAGGGTGCAATTCTAAATGAACTAAAAAAGGATATTGCAGTGTATAAGGGGGTTACAGCAGATGTTGCAGTACTTGCTGACCCTGCAAATGTAACTCAGCTTTGTGGTACACATGAAGATATTCTTATACCTAGCTCATGTCTTAACAGTACTGTGTCTGGTTTAGTAAGCCGAACATTTTTAAGAGATGACATTATTAAAGAAAATGATTTTCACGGTGCTGTCTATTATGGAGAATTGGAGGATGCCGATTTATCATATGAATTTATTAACACCATAGAAAAACAATTTGAGTTACAGTCAGATATACAGGATAATGCCATAGAGGGCTTAGGTATAGATGAAGTTAAAAATCTTTCAAAGGTGTTTGATATATCTGATATTAATTTAATAAAACCAGGCATAGGCGAAACAACCAGAGTTTTATTACGCAGAGTACCTTGGAAAATTCTGATAAACGAAAATCATAAATCAGACCCAACCCTTTCCCATATTGTAAGATTAGCAAAAGAAAAAAATGTACCTATAGAATATTATCCATTGGTACATTATAAGGCTTGTGGAATTATAAAAAAAATTGCAGACGCATAAGAAAAAATCGACCATACTGTACACCAGTTGGTCGATTTTTTATATAAAAGACTTATTCCACTCCATAAGCCTCTGCAAGCATTAGTATTTTATTTGCCCAATTATAATGGGTTTTATACTCGTTCATTCTTTCTTTATCAGCACTACCTAAAACCAAAGAATGAGAATCTTTATCCCAATTAACTATCGCCTTTGCGTCTTCATAATCTTTTTTGCTAACCTTATAAACTTCATTTATAGCCTTAATTTGGTTAGGGTGAATAACTGTTTTTCCTACAAAACCACATAATCTGTCTGCCTTAACCTCATTAACTAACCCTTCATACCAATGTTCACCGTTGTAATATTCCCATACTGGCCCCGAAACCACATAATTCATTCCAAAAACGGTAAGAATATCAGCTAAAAGATTTCCGATAGGTCTTATATTATGTATGGTTTCATAACTGCTTCGTCTAAATCCAAAATTATGGCAAAGGTCATTGCCACCAACACGAACATTCAAAACTATATCTTCAACTTTGTCTAACATCTCTTTTATTTGGTACAAATTGTTATACCTATCCAACAAGTTTATAACAGTCTTACTTTCCAATATTGGCATAATATAAAATGTCTTGTTGTAAAGTCTGTTTACCTCTAATGCAGAGCTAATAAATTTATTGCCACTGTACTGGTCAAACTTTGGTAAAATAAATCCGATAATAATATCTCGGCTTTCTCCAAGGCGGTCTGCAAGTGTGGTAATTTGCTGAGAGTTTCTAACACGAATAAAAATCATAGGTAAATAAAAATCCTTGATTTTTATTTCATTATATATTTTATTTATAGAGTCTATAAGTATATCCTCAGCTTCTTTTACATACTCATCTTTTATGGTATCCTCCAAGCACAATGCTAAAGAGTATTTGTCCCCAAAATTGTTGTTGATTATAGAGTCAGTAACACTTTTGTTATTTGCAGGGCAGTAAAGCAACGCACCTACACTATAACATATAAGTGAATCTTTCATTGTTTTTTCTCCTTATTACATATCACAAGTTATATAATTAGCCACTGTTAAGACTAACGCCAAATATTATAACACATTTCAAAAAAAATGATAGATATTTTATAACATTTGTGTTAAAATGTACATATCACCAATAATTCAATGGGATTATCTGTTAATTTTATAAATATGTATACTTGTAATGATAATATTAGTTATTATAGACAGTTTGATAAAT
>JAXKHT010000162.1:0-11004 GCA_036549705.1 Acutalibacteraceae bacterium
GTATAATGGAGAAAATTTACTACCCTGAGGTGGGAGAAACCCTGTATAAAACCACCCTCTCCTGCGGTCTGCCGGTGGCGGTGCTGCCGCGACCCGGCTTCACCAAAAAGCTGTGCTACTTGAGTTAATAACTGTTTTTCATCATCATTATAATCTAGATTATTAAAATTAACATGAATTTTTTCAAGTCCATATTCTTGTACAAGTCTAGGTATATCATAAGATGATGCAGAAGGGTTTAGCAAATAACCAGCAAGCTCAATGTCAAATACATTTAAGTCAGGTTGCACATTTTCCTTATCCAGTAAGCTGAAAATCTCTTTTATGTTATGTGTTATTTTTTTGCAATTTGATGTAAATAATGCTCTTAATACATTTATTACATCATCAGAAATATAAACATTATTGCAGTTTGCTAATGCTATTTTATCGTTACTTAATAGAATAGCTACGGTTTTGTTATCTAATACTTTATCTAAATTGAACATCTCTGTATTATATATCTTCTCTGGCTTTTTACTATCTTCATTATCAGTCACAGTTTCATTGCCAAGTCCCCATTTTTCTATAAGGGAGAATAGTTCAAGTCGTGTCATAATTTGTAAAGCACCAGCTTTATCACCATTTGTAGGTATATAGCTGTTTAGATTTGTATCTATAGGTGCTTCTTTAGAAATTTCACCTAAAAATTTACTTAAATATGCACTTTCTTTACCCTCTACTAATTTTTTATACATTGCAGGTTTAACCTCAATGCTGTCTAAATTTTCATAGATATAATCAATGCTACCGTATTTTATAATTAATTCAGAAGCACCCTTTTGTCCAATTCCTTTAATACCTGGAATATTATCAGATGTATCACCCTGGCTTGCTTTTATATCTATAAGCTGTTTAGGGCTAACGCCATATTCCTCTTTAATTTTATCTTCATTATAGGTTACTACATTTTTTGTGGTTATAAGTCTAACATTAACGTTTGGACTTATAAGCTGTAGGCTATCTCTGTCACCAGTTGCTAATACACATTCATTATTAGTTTCTTCGCATTTTTTCGCAAGTGTACCTAGAATATCGTCTGCTTCATAACCCTCACATTCTACAATATGGTAACCTAATTTTTGTAATAACTCCCTAATAATAGGTAACTGACTGGCTAACTCATTAGGCATACCATGACGATTCGCTTTATATCCATCATATTTAAGGTGTCTGAATGTAGGTTTCTTTAAATCAAAGGCTATTGCAACGCTGTCTGGCTCTACATCAGTAAGTATTTTTGACATCATTGTTAAAAAGCCGTATATAGCGTTTGTATATTCTCCGTTTTTAGTTGTTAACAGTTTTATTCCGTAAAAAGCACGATTTAATATACTGTTTCCGTCTAATACAAGTAGTTTCATTTTATGCCTCTCGTTTCTTGACCAAGTAAATGGTCAACAATTTCAATTTCCTCACCATTTTTAATATATTTTCTTGGTACTCGCCTACTAATCATACATACAACTTCGTAATTAATGCTGTTAGTCCACTGTGCAATATTATCAGCAGTAGGACAGTTGTCTATGTTGTTATCTCCGAATAAAATAACTTGGTCGCCTATTTTTACATCGTCAATATTGGTTGCATCAGCAATTAATTGGTCCATACATATTCTGCCCAATATTTTTGCTTTTTTGCCATTAATGCTAATGTAGCCTTTATCTGCAATGCTACGAATAAATCCGTCTGCATAGCCAATAGGAACAGTTACAACTTTCATTTCTTTATCTGCTGTATATGTTCTGCCGTAACTTATAGTTGTTCCGCAAGAAATTGTTTTAACCATAGAAACAACACTTTTTAATGTCATAACAGGTTTAAGATTTAATTTATTATTTACCTTGCTAGAGGGGGATAAACCATACAAAATTATTCCTGCCCTTATCATATCAAGGTGAGTTTTAGGATAATCTATTATAGCCCCACTATTTGCACAATGAACTATATCAAAATTTATTCCTTTTTCTTTAAGTTTGTTTACTGTGTAAATAAAGCTTTCATACTGCTTATTGGTGAAATCTTCACCCTCGGTCCCCTCATCGCTAACAGCAAAGTGTGTAAATATACCCTGTGGATAAAGGTTAGGCATAGAGCATATTTTTTCAGCTGTATGTATGCTTGCACCATCTCTTTCAAACTCTTGGCACATTAAGCCTATTCTAGACATACCTGTGTCTAACTTTAGATGAATGTTTACAGTAACATTCTTTTTCATGGCGTTTTTAGAAAGCTCTGTTGCATAATCATAGCTATAACAAGCCTGAGAAATATTGTTTTTAGCCAACAAATAGGCACAACTGCAAGGGGTATATCCCAAAATAAGAATAGGTTTTGTAATACCATTACATCTTAATTCTAAAGCCTCTTCAATATTAGAAACAGAGAACCAATCTGCCCCCAACTGTTCATATAATTTGGCAATTTGAACAGCTCCATGACCATAACCGTCAGCTTTTACAACACAGCAAATCATTGCATTATTTGTAGCTTTTTTTATTATCTTGTAGTTATGCTCTACATTGTCCAAATTTATTTCTGCCCAGGTTCTTTTCATAAAGTCTTTCACAAAATCACACTCGCAACATTACTTTTCTGCATATATTATACTAAATCTATTTGCACCGTCTATAGTGCATTATATCATTACATATCATTTATTATATTACTTTGGTATAGTAAAATCAATATTTATACCAATCTTCATTTAATCTATAGATAAAATTTAGTATTAAATAAGATTGAATGAATTGTAGTGATTTAATAATTATTACGATTTTCTTGAAAATACTTTGGTGATATGTTACAATAAATACCGTGATTACTCTGTGGTTTTAATTATTAGGCTAAATTAATCATAGAAAAAATTTATTAAATATAAAATAAGGTGTGAAATTATGACAAGTTGGGTTAATAAATCAATTTTTTATCATTTGTATCCATTAGGTTTTTGTAATGCCCCAGAATATAATGATAATGTTAAAGTTAATAGATTAGATAAATTTATAGAATGGATTCCTCACCTAAAAGAGTTAGGTGTAAACGCTGTTTATTTTGGGCCTGTTTTTCAGTCAACAAAACATGGTTATGACACAAAGGATTATTATAATATTGATAGTCGTCTAGGTGATAGAGAGTCCTTTAAGAATATATGTAATATACTTCATAGCAATGGTATAAAAATAGTACTTGACGGTGTATTTAACCATGTTGGCAGAGATTTTTGGGCATTCAAAGATGTTCAAAATAAAAGAGAAAATTCTGAATATTGTGATTGGTTTCATAATATTAGATTTAATGGTCGCAGTCCATTAGGTGACCCTTTTGTATATGAGGGTTGGGGTGGTTGCTTTGACCTTGTTAAGTTGAATTTGAAAAATCCTAATGTTGTAAAGCATTTACTTGGTGCAGTAGAGCTATGGATAGATGAATTTGGTATAGATGGTTTGCGTTTAGATGCAGCCGATTGTGTAGATTTAGATTTTTTCAAACAACTAAGAACTTTTTGCAAGAGCAAGCGAAATGATTTTTGGTTAATGGGTGAGATTATCCACGGTAATTACAACCGTTGGGCGAATAAAGATACATTGGATTCTGTTACCAATTATGAGTGTTATAAAGGATTATACTCTTCGCATAATGACCACAATTATTTTGAAATTGCTCACTCACTTTGCAGACAGTTTGAGCAGGGTGGAGTATACCAAAATTTGTGCCTATATACTTTCTTAGATAATCACGATGTTAACAGAATATCCAGTAGTTTAAGAGATAAAAACCACCTAAAAAATTGCTATACCTTAATGTACTGTATGCCAGGTGTACCATCTATTTATTATGGCAGTGAATGGGGAATAGAGGGTACACGCACAAAAAATAGTGATGTTGCATTGCGACCAGCACTAGACCTTGGAAAAATACCTAATGCTGATTTTTCATTAAATGAATATTTGAAGGTTCTAGGTAAGGTTAGAAATAATTTAGAGGCATTACAGTTTGGTAACTATAAAAATGAGGTTATTAAAAACGAACAGCTTGTATTTTCTCGAAGCTATAACAATCAATTAGTCTATGTTGCGTTAAATATAAGCTCAGTTACTCAAACGGTGGAATTTAATGTGCAATCAAATTGCAGTAAACTTACAGATGCACTTACAAATGATACGTTTGATAATACTGGATATGTAAAAATACCTGTGCCAACAAATTCAGCCAGAATTTTAGTTATGAACAATGGTGAGTACTCAATAAACTTAAATTCTGATAATGTTATGAATGACAATGTTACAGATGTTGGTATTACAAAGGATGATATTGCAAGTGACAATGTAGAACAGAATATAGAATTACCTATAACAGATGATTTAAATAATGAAACAGCTACTATTCAGATAGAAAGAATACCAGAAGAAGTTACCCTTGGTAATTACCGCCATTTTAAAGGTAATGAATATCAAGTAATTGCTATTGGTAGACATACAGAAACAAACGAAGAGCTTGTTGTGTATAAAGACACCACAAGCCATAAGATATGGGTAAGACCTTATAGTATGTTTATTGATTTGGTAGAGATAGATGGAAAATATGTACCACGTTTTACAAAGCTGTGATAAAAAGATTGTATAAAAACTTGTATACTGTATTTTTATATGAAAATTACTGCATATATTTATGTGTTTTATCTATAGACTTTTTAGGGGTTTTGTTGTATTATGCTAAATAATAGTAGTAAAACTTAATAGATTAATCTATAAGCTATAGGAGGAAAATTAAAATATGAGATCAGCAATAGGTACTAGAGAAAATATAAAGGTTATAGATACTTTTGTAAGTGGCGGACTTAAAATTGAGATTCTTGAATATCAAAAACTTTTGGGTATTTCCAGTGCATCAATGGCTACAAAAGTTTACTATATGGAAAAGCAAAATATTAAAGTAAGACAGGTTGCTTTGTATTTGGAAAAAGAAAAAGTAGTTATTTCCAGTGGTGCAATGAGCTATTTTCAAGGAAATTTGGAAATGGTAAGTGGTGTAACTATGGGCAATATGCTTGGTCGTATGATGAGAGGTGCTGCAACAGGAGAACAAATGGCACAGCCTGAATATACAGGTTCTGGTATGCTTGTATTAGAGCCTTCTTACAGGCATTTTATGGTACTTGAACTTGCACCAAATGAATCTATTATTATTGATGATGGTATGTTCTATTGTGCACAGGGTAGCGTACAGGTAAGAACAGTACTGCAAAGAAGCTTTTCCTCTGCTGTTGCAGGTGGTGAAGGCTTAGCACAAATGCAACTTACTGGACCAGGTTTGGTTGTTTTGGAGTCTATGGTTCCAATGGAAGAAATTGATGTAATAGAGCTACAGAATGACCAATTAAAAGTAGACGGTAATTATGTAGTACTAAGATCAGCTCATTTGGATTTCACTGTAGAGAGAAGTGCTAAAACTTTAATTGGTTCTGCTGTAAGTGGTGAAGGTTTAGTTAATGTTTATCGTGGTACTGGTCAGGTATGGTTGGCACCATCAACTAAGATATATAATACTCTAGCCTATTATGGCACCAATGTTGCAAATGTTAATATGAATACAAGTAGATAATTAAAATTATTAAGTAGTTGCTATTAGGAATAACTCCTGCATAGCAACTGCTTATTTGTTTGTTATGGCAATTAATACTACAATCTTCATTTAAAATGTGTGGTAATTGTGTTATTTATATGGTATAATAAATAGCGAAAGAGGTGTTATTATGTCTTTTGATGTTTTATATTATGATAGTAATGATGGTGTTGCACTTGGTGGCTTGCACGATGTAGAAGACATAAAGGTGTTAATTTGCTACTTGTTATCTCAAACAGATCGTCCTGTAACAGCAGAATTTGTGTGTAGTGTACTACAAAAGTGCGGAACAGTAAACTATTTTGAAGCTTCGCATAGTTTTGCTGAACTTATTTCCAACGGTCAGTTGGTGCCAAGCAGTGCTGGCAGTAACGAATATGTTTTAGCAGATAGCGGTAGATTTATAGTGAATACTCTTGCTGGTGAGCTTCCTGTTGCTACTAAAGAAATTTCCTTAAAGGCTTATAAAAACTTTTTAAGACAAATAGATATAAAAAAAGAAAATATAGTTAAGCTACATTCCAAAGATAATAAAACCTATGTAGAATGTACTGTAAATGACGGTGACAATCCCTTGTTAAAGATAGATATGTATATGCCAAATGCAGAAGAGGCTGGACTAGTAAGAAATGTTTTTTATAACAACACAGATATTGTATATCAAACCATAGTTGCCTTGCTTACAGGTGATAGACGAACTGCGTTGGAGGTTTTATATTCATCAGAACTTAATACAGATGATGTTATATAAATAAAATATGGATATTAATGTTTTCATTTGTTTTTAATAAACAGTAATATAGATATGTAAATGTTAAAAAAATGTATCAATTATAAGCATTGCTGTTACCCCAGGAATACCACCTGCAAGACTTACGCATACGCTAAGTATACTAATGGGAATATATACACCGGTAAAAACTCCTGCTGTGTTTACAGCAATTAGGGCAATAATACCACTGGCAACAGTTGTTGTAGCTTTTTTTATAGGGTTGGAACTTTTTTTGACTGCATACATTATTGTAAATAATATAAATGATATTACAGCTACCCAAATTATTATTTTGTTGTTCATATAGTTTACTCCTTTTTGTTTTTGTTAAATTATATGTAAAGCTATGTAATATTATAATTTGAAATAATTGTAAGAATTTGTAATTTTTTGATTACAAATCTGTCTGTTGACTGTTTATTGTAAATATGGTATTTTGTAATCAAGCTTTAAGTAATATTTGTTATGAGCGGATATTGCTATTAGCTATTTTTGAAAGGAGAGTAAAGCTTTATGGAGTTTTTAGGACTACCGCTTTTTTGGATTGCTATAGCAGTTATTGCTATTGTGCTTGAAAGCTGTACAACACAGCTAATTTCCATATGGTTTGCACTTAGTGCAGTGGTTACAGCAGTGGTTGCAGTGTTTACTGACAATCTAATAATTCAGCTTGCTGTTTTTGTAGTAGTTGCAGTTCTAAGTTTGGTACTTACTAGACCATTGGCAAAGCACTTAAAAAGTAAAAGCGGAGAAGTTCCTACTAACTGTGACCGTTACATAGGTAAAGTTGGTGAAGTTATTATAGATGTTAATAATAACGACGCTACCGGTCAGGTTAAAGTAGAGGGTTCTGTGTGGTCTGCAAAATCAGCAACTAATGATATTCTACCGGCAGGAACTTTGGTAAGTATAAATGCTATAGAGGGTGTAAAAGTGATTGTTACACCTGTAAATGTAAAAACAAGGGTTTAAGATTTATTTTAAAGTAGATAGTCATATTATGGATCCATTTGTAATTTTTATTATTATTGCTATTATCATTATTTTAGTATGTATCAAAAATGTAAAGATTGTACCACAGGCTCATTCCTATGTTATAGAGCGTTTGGGTGCATATTATCAGTCTTGGGGTACAGGTTTACACTTGAAAATTCCTTTTCTTGATAGAATTGTAAGAAAAATTTCACTAAAAGAGCAGGTTGTAGATTTCCCACCACAGCCTGTTATAACAAAGGATAACGTTACAATGCAGATAGACACCGTTGTTTACTTCCAAATAACAGATCCAAAGCTTTATTGCTATGGTGTTGAAAATCCAATTTCCGCTATTGAAAATCTTACAGCAACTACATTGAGAAACATTATCGGTGAGCTTGAACTTGACCATACTCTAACATCAAGAGATGTTATCAATTCAAAAATCAGAATTATTCTAGATGAAGCTACAGATGCTTGGGGTATTAAGGTAAACCGTGTAGAGTTAAAGAATATTCTACCACCAAGAGAAATTCAAGTATCAATGGAAAAGCAGATGAAGGCAGAGCGTGAGCGTCGTGCAAGAATTCTTGAGGCTGAAGGTCAAAGAGAAAGTGAAATTCTTGTTGCTGAAGGTCACAAGCAGTCTGCAATCCTACAAGCTGATGCTGTAAAAGAGAGAAAAATCCGTGAGGCTCAGGGTGAAGCTGAGGCTATTAGAAGCGTACAACAGGCGTATGCAGATGCACTAAAAATGCTTAACGAAGCTGCACCTACAGACAAGGTTATTGCACTTAAAGGTCTAGAGGCCTTCCAAAAGGCTGCAGATGGTAAGGCTACAAAGATTATTATTCCATCAGAAATTCAGTCTTTGGCTGGTTTAGCAACATCTGTTAAGGAACTTTTCAACGATGACAATGTTTCATCTAAGTAATTTGATTATGAATGTTGACTAAAAATATTATAATTGTTTGTAAAAATATAAACAATGTAACAAATGAAATTTTTGTTAATTTAATAATCGAAAAATAGTTGAAATTATATTTAAAATGCAATAAAATATAATAAAGACTAATTTCGGAGGTACCCTAAATGGCAGGTATTATTTGCAAAACAAATAGTATTTTTACCATAGATAGTGGTGTACTTGCGTTTTGTCACAAGGCGTAATTTCAGGCTGTGGTGTATATCTCATCACAGCCCTTTAATTTTGTTTGTAATTACCCTTGCAAAATGAAAATTGAAAGGATGTTTACAATGAAAAAAGTAGCAGTTATTATGGGAAGCGACAGCGATTTTCCTGTTGTTTCAGGGGCAATTAAAACACTTAAAGAGTATGGTGTTCCTGTTGAGGTTCACGTTATGTCAGCTCATCGTACACCTGCACAGGCTTCTGAGTTTTCTTCAAAGGCTAAAGAAAATGGTTTTGGTGTGATTATTGCTGCAGCTGGTAAGGCAGCTCATCTTGCAGGTGTTTTAGCTGCACATACTACAATTCCTGTTATCGGTATTCCTGTAAAATCATCTACACTAGACGGTTTAGATGCACTTTTAGCTACAGTACAAATGCCTAAAGGAATTCCTGTGGCTACAGTTGCTATAGACGGTGCAGATAATGCTGCATTATTAGCTGTTCAAATTCTTGCTCTATCTGATGATACTCTATCTGCTAAACTTGATGCACTTAAAGCAGATATGGAAGCCGGTGTTATAGCAAAGGACAAGGCTATTCAAAGTAAAGTAGAACAGTTATAATTTTTATTTACATAATATATTATTATAATTTTATTTTTGATATTTTAACGGAGGTTATTTTCTATGAAGAGCTTTAGCGAAAGTTATAAGGCTGCTGGTGTTGATGTAACAGCAGGCTATAAATCAGTTGAGTTAATGAAAAAGCATATTGCTAAGACAAATGTTGACGGTGTGCTTTCTGGTATAGGTGGATTTGGTGGTTTATTTGCTCCAAATCTAACAGGTATGGAAGAGCCTGTTTTGGTTTCTGGTACAGACGGTGTTGGTACAAAACTTAAACTTGCTTTTTTGCTAGATAAGCATGATACTATTGGTATAGACTGCGTTGCTATGTGCGTAAATGATGTAGTTTGTGGTGGTGCAAAGCCATTGTTTTTCCTAGACTATATGGCACTTGGTAAAAATGTTCCTGAAAAGGTTGCAGAAATTGTTTCAGGTGTTGCAGAGGGTTGTGTACAGGCTGGTTGTGCATTAGTTGGTGGCGAAACAGCAGAAATGCCTGGTTTCTATCCTATTGATGAGTATGACTTAGCAGGCTTCTCTGTTGGTATTGTAGATAAGAAAAATATTATAGATGGTTCACAGCTACAGGCAGGAAATGTTCTTATTGGTCTTGCTTCTTCTGGTGTACATTCAAATGGTTTTTCTCTTGTAAGAAAGGTATTCGACATTAACGAAACTACAATCCATAATACATATGACGAGCTTGACAAGCCACTTGGTGAAACATTGCTTACTCCAACAAAGATTTATGTAAAGCCATTACTTGCTTTAATAGAAAAGTGTGATGTAAAGGCTGTTTCACATATTACTGGTGGTGGCTTCTACGAGAATATTCCAAGAATGTTAAAGGACGGTCTTTCAGCTAAAATTACTAAGTCAGCTGTTCCTGTTTTACCAATTTTCAATGTTATTCAGCGTGAGGGTAATATATCTGAACACGATATGTTTAACACATTTAATATGGGTGTTGGTATGATTATAGCAATAGACAAAGATCAGGTTGACACAGCTTTACAAGTACTTGCGGATGCGGGCGAAAAGGCATTTGTACTTGGTGAGGTTGTAGAGGGTGACAAGGAAGTTATCTTTGAATAATTTAGAAAAGAGGTACTTGCTTTGAAAAATATTGTTGTTTTAGTGTCTGGTGGGGGTACAAATCTACAGGCACTTATAGATGCACAAAGTGCAGGCAATATACCAAATGGTCGCATTACCTGTGTAATTTCCAGCAATCCTAATGCCTACGCATTACAACGTGCAGAAAATAATGGTATAGATACTGCTGTTATTAGACGCAAAGACTATTCTAGTCAGCAGGAATATGACATAGCCTTAACATCTTTATTAAAAAGCAAAAATGCAGATTTAGTTGTGCTTGCTGGATTTATGACAATACTAGGTGTTGATGTTATAAAGGCTTTTGAAAATAAGATTATAAATATTCACCCATCTTTAATTCCATCTTTCTGTGGTGAGGGCTTTTACGGTCTAAAGGTACATCAATGTGCTTTAGAAAAAGGTGTAAAAATAACAGGTGCTACAGCACATTTTGTTAACGAAGTGTGCGACGGTGGACCAATAATTTTACAAAGAGCTGTTGAAATAGAAAACGGAGATACACCGGAAACACTACAAAAGCGTGTAATGGAACAGGTTGAATGGAAAATATTACCTTTGGCTGTATCATTATTTTGTGATGATAAAATTAAGGTTATAGATAATAAAACTACACAAATTCTTTGGTAATTACTTATTGAAAGGATGTAAAATAATGGAGCTACTATCAATAGAAAAAGAGCTTACCTCTAATCCATATCCTGGTAGAGGTATATTAA
>JAXKHT010000163.1:0-8152 GCA_036549705.1 Acutalibacteraceae bacterium
TGTCTATATTGTATTATTAAAGTAATCGTGGTAAAATGTAGGTAAATTTATTTAGAAGATTTTATAACTTGAATTTGTAGGTGAAAGATGATTTATGAATAAAAACCAATTATTATTTTATGATGCTTATGAGGCATTTTACGCAATGGCAAAAAATTCAAATGCATTTCAATCCTTTTGCAAGGATGCCTTTGGCGAAGACTTTTCACAAGATGAATTTAGCAATAAAGAGCAGATAGATATGATTCTGCAATATATACCACAAAATGATGATGTGCATATTTTGGATATTGGTTGTAGTAATGGCAAAATGCTTGGCTATTTGCAAAGTAAGACAAAATCCTGCATTTATGGATTTGATTATTCACAACAAGCAATTAAAACGGCACAGGCACTATTTCCTGAAAATGCTGAATTCCGAGAAGGAATCATTGGTCAAATAGAATACCCTGAAGAAAAATTTGATGTGATTATTTCTATGGATACACTTTATTTTGCCGCAGATATGACAGCGTTTGTGGCTCAAGTAAGAAAATGGCTAAAAAAAGATGGTGTGTTTTTTGTTGGTTACCAAGAGGGAGATGTCATACCGAAAACCCAAAATGCTCATACCACTTTGTTGGTAAAAGCATTGAAGGAAAATAATATGACATATGAAGTCACGAATATATCAACGCAAACCTATGAATTGCTTAAAACGAAGCGAAAGTCAGCTATGAAATACCAAGCGATGTTTGAAGAAGAAGGAAATAGTCAATGGTTTGATATGCTGATTGGTCAAACGGAGTATATCAATCAATCATTTGAACAATTCAAAGAGCATATGGCAAGATATATCTATGTTATAAGAAAATAGACCAATTCCAACTTGTAGAGGCAAATATGAAGTTTGAAAATATTTATTTTATTAACGGCACGGCTTACGCAGGTAAATCAACTATGCTCAAAATGTTGGCTGAGAAGCACAACGGAATTCTATGTGAAGAAAATTATCACGATACAAAACTATCAAATCTGAATAGTGCCGAATTTCCTGCATTGACCTATACAAGAGATTTGAAAGATTGGAGAGATTTCATAAGGAGAACTCCCGACGAATACGAAGCTTGGGTTAAAGAAGTAACAAAGGAATGTGCAATTTTAGAGCTTGGGATTCTTGAAGAACTCAACAATCAAGATAAACCTGTGTTTGTTGATACTAATATCCCTCTCGAAATGTTATGGGAAATCTCAGATAAAGACCACGTTTTAATTATGCTTGCAGAACCTGAAATATCAGTTAATAGATTTTTTGAACGTGCAGACAGAGAGAAACAATTTTTGTATAAGCTCTTATTAAATGAAGAAAACCCAACGGACGCAATGGATAATTTCAAAGAGTGCCTGAAGCGTGTCAATTCAAGAGAAATATATAATGATTTTTTAAATTCGGGATTTAATGTAATTTTAAGAGATGATAGCAGAACAGTAGAAGAAACATTTTCGCTTGTAGAAAAAGCATTAGGTTTGAATAAGCGAATTCCAATCTGTGGAGGAAAATATGGCTTTTGATTTTAAGAAAGAATATAAAGAGTTTTATATGCCTAAGAACAAGCCTATGATTGTTGATGTGCCAAAGGCGAATTACATAGCTGTCAGAGGCAAAGGTAACCCAAACGAAGAAGGCGGTGCATATCAGCAGGCTATAAGCGTGCTTTATGCAGTTTCTTACACATTGAAAATGAGCTACAAAACTGATTACAAAATAGAAGGCTTTTTTGAATATGTTGTACCGCCCCTTGAAGGTTTTTGGTGGCAGGATGGCATTGATGGTGTGGACTATACTGATAAATCAAACTTTAACTGGATTTCCGTAATCCGTCTACCTGATTTTATTACCAAAGAAAACTTTGATTGGGCAGTAGAAACAGCAACTAAAAAGAAAAAGCTTGATTGTTCATCAGCAGAGTTTATTACTATTGACGAAGGGCTTTGTGTTCAGATTATGCACTTAGGTCCATTTGATGATGAACCTGCAACAGTTGCTTTAATGGACGAGTTCTTAGAACATAATGGATATGTAAATGATTTCAGCGAGAACAGATTGCATCACGAGATTTATTTGTCCGATGCAAGAAAAATTGCTCCAGAGAAATGGAAAACAGTTATAAGACATCCGATTAAAAAGATGTAATTATAAACGAAATGACAAACTTGAATTTGACAGGGTGAACCTTATCCTATGAAAAACAATCAACAACAGTATATTGAATATGTTATGCGATTTGCAGAAGAGAACAAAAGCCACATTTGGTTGAGTGGTTCTTTTTTGCGTGGAACTGCTACAGCGTTTTCAGATGTAGATATAAGTGTCTTTTGTAATGCTGAAAATTTGCATAAACTAATTTATGGCTACGGAAAACCTGTCTATATATCATTTACGCATAATCCGATGGGCATACTTATCGTTATCTATGAAGATGGCGTGGCTGTAGATTTGGAAATAATCGAAAAAATAGATATTTCTGATAATGAATTCTTCCATACTGATGATATTAAGTTATTAGGTTACATCCGAAACGAAAAGATGTGCAAAGAGTTTTCTTTGATAGACGATATACACTATCAGGTATCTCGTTTGTTTCATCGAAGTTTAATTAAATTTTTATCAGATAAAAAGGATATAGGTGTGAGCATAGCAAACGAGATAGCTACATTTATTAATTGCAACACCTATATTGATAAAGCAAATTACAACAATAATATTACTGACTTGTTAAAAGTCTTCAATGACCAGTATCAATTACCATTAGAATACTTATCTGTTTTGTGTGAATTGATAGAGAAGCTGGATGGAGAAATTTATTAATAAAGCAAGTAAACAGATTTCTAATTTTTAGGTGGAAATATGAAAGAAAAGATAACATTATGTGGGGACAACTGTATTGAGTGTCCAAGGTATAATGCACATACTGACGAAGAACTAAAAGCTGTTGCTGAGCTTTGATATAGAGTCGGATGGAGAAATTCAATTGTTTCAAATGAAGAAATAGAGTGTACAGGCTGTTCTTCACACAAAACCTGTACATATAATTTGGTTGAATGTACAACAGAGCATAGCGTGAGCAAATGTAATCAATGTAACGAATTTCCTTGCGAAAAAATAAATAATATGCTAATGCGTTCTGCTCAGTACAAAGAAAAATGCAAAGAAGTTTGTACTGAACAGGAGTATGATATTTTGTGCAAAGCTTTCTTTGATAAAGAGAGAAATTTAAGGAAATAGATAAACATAATTTTGTGGAGGTTGTAGTCAGTGATAATAAAACCATATGAAGAAAAATACAGAGATGACCTAATTTTTATGGTTTTGCAAGCCAAGGATGCTTTGGGAAGAAAACCTACAATTAATGAGGATTTACTAGACATAAGAACAAACTATTTTGAGCGTGGTGATATGTTCTGGGTGGCTGTTGATGAGGATGACAGGGTTATAGGGTGTGTTGGATATTCGAAAACAGAAAACTTATCGAAAGCTTTTCTTCACAGGCTTTTTGTTAAAGCATCAAAAAAACGCAGTGGAATTGGAACAGCAATCCTTAAAACAGCAGAAGAATATATGCGAAATAAAGGTATAACTGTTTCGTTAGTTCATCTTGGTGAACCAAAAGAGCAATGGTTCGAATCCTATTCATTTTATCCGAAACACGGCTACCGTGAATTTGAACCAAGATATATGAAAAAGAACTTATAATTTTTAATTTAGTGAGGTGTAATCAATGGATATCATAGATAAAAATATTGATGATGGTAAAGCATTCGATTTTGGCAAAACATCCTCAGATTATGCAAAGTATCGTGATATTTATCCTCAAGTATTCTACGATAAGATTATTAGTCGTAACTTATGTATCAAAGGTCAGAATGTACTTGATATAGGAACTGGAACAGGTGTTATTCCGAGAAATATGTATCGTTATGGTGCGAAGTGGACAGGCACAGATATTTCTGAAAATCAAATAGAACAGGCAAAGCTCCTATCAAAAAATATGGATATTGTTTATTACGCAACTTCTACTGAAAGTATAAACTTTCCTGATAACTCATTTGATGTTATCACTGCGTGCCAGTGCTTTTGGTATTTTAATCACGAGCAAGTTATGCCGATGTTACATAGACTCTTAAAAGATAATGGTCGTATATTAATTCTATATATGGCTTGGCTCACTTTTGAGGATAAAATAGCTGGCGAAAGTGAAAAGCTTGTGTTGAAATATAGTCCGAATTGGAGTGGAGCTCACGAAACAATACATCCAATAGGTATTCCTGAATGTTATAAGGAAAAGTTTGAGTTAGTGTATAATGAGGAATATAAATTAAGCGTATCATTCACTCGTGAAAGTTGGAACGGACGAATGAAATCCTGTCGAGGAGTTGGTGCTTCACTTACACAGGATGAACTCGTTGAATGGGAACGTAAGCATATGGAATTACTTGAAAGAATTGCTCCAAATGAATTTGAAGTGTTACATTATGCTGCGATTGCTGAATTGAAAAAGAAGTAATGTATCTGTAATTAGTAAGGTGATTTTATGAATGAATTTATAAATAAATATCAAGATTTTCTTTCTGTGTTTAACACAGGAAAAACTATGGTGCTTTCATCCTGTATGGATAATAAGGTATCATCAAGAATGATGAGCATTGTGTGTATTGATGGACTTTTTTATTTTCAAACGGATATGAATTTTAGAAAGTACAGTGAGCTGATACATAATCCACAGGTTGCATTGTGTATAGATAACATTCAAATAGAGGGTGTTTGCAAAGAAATAGGTCACCCTATGGCAAACGCTCAGTTTTGCAGTGAATACGATAAGAACTTTAATATTTCATTCAAGATGTATTCGTCTTTGAAAAACGAAAGACTGTTTGAAGTATCTCCAACATTTGTTGAGCGTTGGTTGTATATAGACGGTGTGCCATTTATTGAAACATTTGATGTAGAGCATCAAGTGTATAAATTAACGAAGTATGAGAGCGAATAAAAGTTTGTAGTATAAGGAGTGTTTACAAAGAACGAGCAAGTAAAGGAGTATTTGGAAAAATTCCAGTGTGAGATTACAGATTTGTTTGGTAGCTTAAGAAGTCTGATTTATGATAGTGTGAAAGCTACGATAGAAGAAACTTTGTGGGCGAAGCTACCAAGTTATTATGTAGGGGGTTCTTTCGTAAGACTGATTGCTTTCAAAGACCATATTAACATCGAAGCTAAGGCGATAACAAAACATAAGGAAGAACTGACAGGATATAAAATTACTCCAAAAGGAATGTTACAAATTTTTGTAGATCAAGAGATTCCTGTTGATGTGCTCAAGCAGATATTTGCTGAAACCTTAAATTGACAATTTGATAGTGTAGAGGTGAACTGTGTGTTAGAAATTACAGAAGATATAAATTCTTATCTTGCGTTTTCTTGCTACATAAATGGTGATGACCTAAGCATACAAAGAAAAGCAACGGAGCTGAAGAACCGCTCAGAAAACGAGATAGAGTTAGTGAAGAATACATATCATTTCGTCAGAGATGAAATTAAACATTCGTGGGATGCTCAGGATAAAAGAGTTACCGTTACGGCAACGGATGTACTTAAAGAGAAAGTCGGTATTTGTTGGGCAAAGGCTAATTTACTAACAGCATTACTCAGAGCAAACAGCATCCTAACAGGTATATGTTACCAACGACTTACATTAGGAGATACACCCGATAGTGGTTATTGTATTCACGCATTAAATGCTGTTTATATAAAAACGATAGATAAATGGATTCGTTTGGATGCCAGAGGAAATAAGGTTGGTGTTAATGCCGAGTTTTCTCTTGATAGAGAACAGTTAGCTTTTCCAATAAGAACAGAATATGATGAAATAGACTATAAAACTGTGTATGCAGAACCACTCAAAATGACAATGAATGTTCTTGAAAACAGCACGGATGCATTATATATGTATCTCCACTCATTACCTGAAAGGATTTAACTAATACCATTTAGACAAAGAGGTGTTAAGATGATAAAAGTAGCATTTTGTGATGATGAGGCTAAGATTTTAGAGGATTTATCTCAAAAGGTATTAAGTGAATTTGGAAACAATGAATGTGAAATAGATTTATACACCACAGAAAGTTCGATGGAGCTTCTGGAGTATATTAAAGAGAATGCTGTGGATATTCTTTTCCTAGATATTGATATGCCTCGACTGAGCGGTATGGATATTGCAGAAACCCTGCTTAACAGTGAGATGAGCACTTTGCTTGTATTTGTCACAGGTCAGGATGCGTTAGTGTATAAATCCTTCAAATATCATCCTTTCGGCTTTATAAGAAAAACTTATTTTGACGAGGAAATTTTGGGTGTTGTTAAAGGGTTGATTGAAGAAATACATAAAAACTCAGACACATTTTCTTTTAAAACCAATGACAGTCTTAACAGAGTTAAAATAAAGGATATTCTATATTTTGAGTCGGAGTCTAATTATCTGAATTTGCATACTAAAGATTTCGTATATAAATTTAGAAGTACCCTTTCTGCTATTGAAAACGAACTGTCGTCAAAAGGCTTTATTCGTACACACAAAGGTTTTCTTGTGAATCAGGAGCATATATTTTCGGTGAAAACAGACAATATCGTTCTTGATAATGACACCGTACTCCCTATTGGAAGAACAAACCGAGATGCAATCAAAGCAAGGATAATGAGGTATATGAGATGATTGGAAAATACAAAAAACTTAAAGAGAATTTAGAAAGCCTTGAAAAAGCCTATTCAAAAGAAGTGGCTAAAAATCTTGATTTGCAGTACGAGTACGACAACTTAAAGGCTGACTATACAATCGATAAAAATCAGAGAGCTGAGATTGAACGACTTCACGAAAACACAAGACGACTAAAGCACGATATGAAAAATCATATTATGGTTGCAGTGTCTTATCTTAATAGCGGTGATATAGAGCAGGCTAAGGATTATCTTTCTGATGTTCTTGATAATCTTAACAAAAGCTATTCGTACATTCAAACAGGTAATTCTGTAATGAATTATATTATTAACTCAAAGCTTGAAAATGCTCACAGAAAAGGAATTGAATTTAAAGCTGAAATCGAAAATCTGCCTTTTGAAAAAATGGGTAGTGTTGACTTTTCTGCGTTGCTTTCAAATATTCTTGATAACGCAGTTGAAGCAAGCGAAAAATCAGAAAGTAAATTCATATATGTAGCTATTCTAAAAAAGCGTGCTTATGATACCATACTTGTAAAGAATAGCATTGATACTTCTGTTCTTGAGAAAAACCCGAAGCTTTTATCGAGCAAAAAGGATAGTGAGCAACACGGATATGGTGTTAAGCAAATTAAAGCCATAGCCGAAAAATATGATGGTATAGTAGACATTTATGAAGAGGACAATATGTTCTGTGTAAATGTTATGATACCAAGCTGAGGCAGACTGTTTCATTTGAAGCAGTCTGCTTTGTTGTATGAGGGTGTAGTTTATCACAGCTCAGGTGCAGTTTATCCCACGGGGATTGTAATTTGTTATTATATAGGTTTATTATTATTTCAGGTGATAATTATGATTGTAGTTAAGAATTTAAACAAGGAATTTAACAACGGCATAAAAGCTGTTGATAACCTTTCATTTCATATCAAAAAGGGTGAAACTGTTGGTCTTATAGGTGCAAACGGAGCTGGTAAAACCACTCTTATAAAGCTTATTTCAGGTCTGCTTAAACCTGACAGCGGTTTTGTGCGGATATTTGAGGATAACCCTCTTGGCAGAAGTTCAAAAAATGGTCCTTTTATGGGTATGGTTTCGGGACAAAGAGTTTCGGGTTCCTATGATAACGGCAGATGTGCAACTACCGCAGTTTTACAGGATGATTTAACTGTTGAACTAAATATGGAGCTTATAAAAGCGATTTACAGAATATCTGAAGAAAAGTATCAGCAGAAACTTACGGAATTGTCAAATGCTTTGGGCTTACAGTCATTTATGAAATATCGTGTCGACCAGCTTTCTTTAGGTCAGCGAATGAGAGCAGAAATAGCTGTGGTGTTACTTTATGAGCCTGAGCTTCTTATACTTGATGAACCTTTTATCGGTGTTGATTTGATAGCAAAAGAA
>JAXKHT010000164.1:0-20008 GCA_036549705.1 Acutalibacteraceae bacterium
GAGGTAGCAATACCTCAGCTTTGCTATGCAGTTTTCAGCATCAATTTAAAAACTTGAGTGCTATTTTGTCTGCTAAATCACATAATTTAAGGGCTATCTCACTTTCGCTAGTGAGACAGCCCCTTGTTTTATTAAATTTTATGGAACAAACTTTACAGCTGTGCCATAAGCAATAACACAGTTACTATAACAGGAACAATCAGTTTTTTCTTGTGACCTTTCATTGTTACCTCACGTTGTTAATCTAATTTTTATGCTAATGCAACCATACCGAATACCAGTGAGAACAAAGCTACGGTTTCGCAAAGACCTACAACGGTGATATACTGTGAGAAACCTTTTCCTGTTTCAGCCAAAGCGTCTGCACCTGCGGCACCTGCTTTACCCTGAAATACAGCAGAAACTGCCATTGCAATACCAGCAGCGATACCAAGACCTAGCAAAAATGCAGGGTCAGCAGTAGATGAGTTCATCTGTTGCATAAGAAGGAAGCCATATATTGTTTGGGTAAGAGGGGCACCTGCAAATACAGTAAGAATGAATGGTGCCGATTTATTACTCATATAACACTTTTTCCAGGCACCTATTGCCGCCTGACCTGCAATACCTATACCAATGGCAGAGCCGATTGCGGCAATACCCATAGCTAATGCTGTACCAAATAATCCAAAATTCATAACAATTCTCCTTATAAAATATAAACAATTTATTCTTCAAATGGTTTAAACTTACGACCACTCCACGACATATCTAAATGTGACGAAAACTCCAGTGTGTTAAGTCTGATTCCGTGAACGATAACAGACAGAATATTTAGTATCATATTCAATCCATGACCAAACACCAAAAGAACTACAGCTAGTATTACAAACATAAGGTTGCCGAAAAGTGGGCCAGCCAATTCGTTTACTGTTGCCGATATTGCTGCACCTGCAAGACCAACAGCCCACAGACGTATATAAGATACAATATCTGAGAACATATTTACCACGCCAAGCAATACGGATACAATATTGGTAAGACTTGCAAGGATAGATTTTATTATACTGTCTTTGTAATTTGAGAACACAAAGCTTATAACAAATCCCAATGCTATCAGCCCAATTACAATGGTGCTTATTGGAATACCACCTATAACCAAATCAAAGCTAAATACCTGTGCATTTACAACAAGGTTCATTACCAAATAGAAAATACCAATAAGCTGTAATATAGAGCCTATATCCCCAAGAACTTTTACTGACTTTCTGTTTCGTACTGCACCAATTATGTGTGCTACAGTCAACTGAATCAGAGCCAGTGAGAAACATAATATCTGTACATTCTGTGGGGTAGTAAGCCCCACACCCTCTGGTGTCCATGGCAGACACCAGATTTTGTCTGCATTTACATTTGAAATTACAGGTATCGACAAAGATTTAAGCCACTGGGGTAATTGCTCAGGTGAAAGACCAAACCATGTGCAGGTAAGTGTACCCCAAAGTATGGTTGATAAACCGAACAGCCCCATAAGCAAAAACGCAGGGGAAATATCTTTTTTGCTAAACAGAGATTTTAATATTGGTACAGTAGCAATAGAAAAGATAATCAATCCGTATCCGCCATCTCCGAAAATAATACCAAAAAATATAAGTATAAATCCTAAAAACCAACCTGAAATGTCATACTCGAAATATCCTGGCACTGTACCCAAGAAATCGGTAAGGGGATAAATAAGACTTACAAATTTGTTGTTCTTCAGTTTTGTAGGAACATTGTCTTCCTCTGTAGGCTCCTCTATGGAAAGTCCCCAGCAATTCTCTTTTGCTGTCTTTTTTAGTTTATCAATCTTTTCAGCCTCAACAAAGCCTTTGAAATAAGCAATGGTAACTGAATCTGCTTCATTTGCGGATAAGTTTTCCGTATTCATACCTGTAGCGTAAGTTTCAAATTCAACATCTTTTTCCAATGCTTTTATAGCCTGCTTAAAACTTTCAACATAACAAACGTAAGAGGCTATTTTGTTTTCAAACTCTGCAATTTTTGAGTTCAGCTTATCAATTTGACTTCGCATTTCACTTGTAGATAAATTTGGAAGCACAAGTTTGTATTGGTCAAGCTCCTCATCAAGTTGTGCATTTTTTCTAATCAACAGCTTAACTGATGATTTGTTTGCAAAAAGTTTTACAGCCTTAACTTGGTCAGGTAAATTTTTATATTCAGATGTTGGCATTTCGTAAAAAGCAACTTCAATGCCTTTCTCAGCTAATTCCTCTATACTTTTTGGGTCAATATTTCCCCAGCCTTTTAAGCGGTCAAGTTCAATATTTAGAGAAGATTTTTCTGATATGCAGGATTTTATTATTTCTGAAAGATTGTCAATTTCAGATGCAATTTCCAATGCCCTTTTAGTATCAACACTTTCCTGTTTTACTTTTTTAGGTTTACCCACAGAATAAATAGCACGTTCCAATAATGTAATTTGCTCTTTATATTGACCCAGTTTTTCACCTGTGCCTTCGCTTATTTCAATTTGAACAATACCAAGTTTACGCAAGGTTTTAAGTGCATCTTCTTTTTTATTTCCCATTGTTATAAGGGAAATTTTTTTCATAGGCACTATCATAATGAATACACCTGCCTCTCCTTAGACTCATCGTTACGAAGAGCTATTTTGCGTTTTGAAATTTTAGAACGCACTACAGCACTTACCTGCTGGTCAGCAAGATATATTGATATTTTCTTTATATTCTTTTCGGTTTCAGGAATTTTTACTTTTTCAAACAAGTTAACTCTCTGAGAAGTTGACAAAAGCTCAGCTTCAAGAAGCTTTACCTGTTCATCTAATACCTCTGCCTCCAAGTCAAGAGATATTGCCTTTTCAATGTGGTCAGCCGCAATATCAACCCAAAGGGGAGTGCTGTAAAAATCGTAATCACTTCGGTTAAAATCTGCTCCTTCGTATGTTGGAATATCAACACCTGCAATATTTCCTTTGCCTTTACGAATATTGCTGACGGTAATAATGCCTTTAGGAAATGCAGACACCTCGCTGAAAACAGCAATCCAATCTCCAAAACCTTGTTCAAGTTCCAGCTTTGCTTTTCGAACTGCTTTTGCTTTTGCTTCAATAGTACGGATTTCTGTCTGAAGCTGTTGTTTTTTAAGCATCAGAGTAGGCAAATATCTTCGATACATTTTAAGAGCGTCTTTCTGTACCTTTAACTCATTTTTAGTCAGTTTGATTTTTGCCAAAATTACAATCCTCCTTGCTTTTCAGGCCAGAATTCTTCAATAAGGTCTGACTTAATTCCTGTTTCATCTTTCTCAAAGCAATCAGCTAATATTTCCCAGCCCAAATCAAGAGCCGATTCAAGAGGCAAATTGACGGACAAATCCATAAGTTTCTTTTCAAAAAGATAACCATATTTAAGAAGTTTTTCGTCCCAAGTACTTATAGAAAAGCCCATATTTTTCTTCTCAAGAGCTTCTTTGTATGCAGAATACAAACGAATCATTGCATCCATAAGGGCACGGT
This sequence comes from Acutalibacteraceae bacterium, assembly GCA_036549705.1. GTDB lineage: Bacteria > Bacillota > Clostridia > Oscillospirales > Acutalibacteraceae > CAG-964. The sequence goes on from JAXKHT010000164.1 coordinate 3,518, forward strand.
GGTCGCTACGTGTTTTTCCGTTAACATTTTGCTTTAGTCGAGAAAGAGAACCAAAAGGCTCAATTCTGCCACCTTTTAGGTAATACTGACCTTCTGTAATATAGCCAGTGTTGTCAGGAACAGGGTGGGTTACATCGTCACCTGGCATTGTGGTAACCGCAAGAACGGTTACAGAGCCTGAGTCTGCAAAGTCAACAGCCTTTTCATAACGAGCCGCAAGCTGAGAGTAAAGATCTCCAGGATAACCACGGTTAGATGGGACTTGTTCTTGAGTAATTGCAATTTCTTTCATAGCATCTGCAAAGTTAGTCATATCGGTTAGAAGCACCAATACATCTTTGTTCTGCAACGCAAACTGCTCTGCTACAGCAAGTGCCATATCAGGAATCATCATACATTCAACAGTAGGGTCAGAAGCAGTATGAATAAACATTACAGTCTTGCTTAAAGCACCACCCTGTGAAAGTTCTTCCTTAAAATAAAGGAAGTCATCATATTTAAGCCCCATACCACCAAGAACAATTACGTCTGCTTCTGCTTGCATTGCAATACGTGCAAGAAGCTGGTTATATGGTTCACCTGAAATAGAGAAAATAGGAAGTTTCTGTGAAACAACCAATGTGTTGAACACATCTATCATAGGAATATTTGTTCTCATCATTCTGTTGGCAAGAATACGCTTTGTAGGGTTAACAGAAGGACCGCCGATAGGTTTCATATTATCAGTAAGCGCAGGGCCTTTATCTCTTGGCTCACCTGAGCCGTTGAAAATACGACCTAATAAATCTTCACTGAAAGACACACGCATTTCGTGACCTAAAAAGCGAATTTCATCTCCTGTAGAAATACCCTGACCACCTGCAAAAACTTGAAGTGACACAATCTCTCCGTTAATTTTGTTAACCTGTGCAAGAGATTTGCCAAAACGAGTATTTATTTGGGCAAGTTCGTTATATCTTACACCCTTTGCTCTAACGGTAATTATGTTACCGACAATAGATTCAATTCGATTATAAATTTTATTCATTTTATACACCGTCCTTTAATAAGCACTGGGCATCACTTGTCAGTTTACCGTTACCTTCTTGATACAGCAAATCAATATTATATTCATACTTTTTGAATTCCTTTGATTCAAACTTTGTGTAATTCCAGTCAATGAATATTTGACGCATATGATTGAAAAACTTTCTGGAATATTCTTTGCTTTCAAGTGAATAATCACTGCCAAGCACACAGATAAGTTTATCTGTAACATATCTTTGTCTAAGTGTACCACAATTTGCATCAATCAAATCAAAAGAGTTCTGCTGTAAATATACTGCATCAAGCATTTCTGATTTTAAATAAGTTATATAATCAGCAAGTGTTGTACCGTCTTCGCCAACTACTTTCATCATAGAAGAAATTTCACTACCCTTATGAAGAATGTTCTTGCAAAAATCAGATTTCTTTTTATCTACAACACCACTATATTTTGACCAAGAAATAAGAGGGTCGATAGCAGGGTATTTTCTGGCGTCTGAACGTTCACGGGAAAGACCGTGGAAAGCACCTACAACCTTTAAAGTAGCCTGAGTTACAGGTTCTTCAAAGTTACCGCCTGCCGGAGAAACAGTACCGCCTATTGTAACAGAGCCTTTGCTTCCGTCAGGTAATAAAACATATCCTGCTCTTTCGTAAAATGCCGCAATATATGATTCAAGATAAGCAGGGAAAGCCTCCTCACCTGGAATTTCCTCAAGTCGTCCAGACATCTCTCTAAGTGCCTGTGCCCAACGAGATGTTGAGTCCGCAAGCAAAAGAACATTAAGTCCCATTTGACGATAATATTCTGCAAGAGTAACGGAAGTATAAACCGATGCTTCACGAGAAGCAACAGGCATTGAAGAAGTATTACAAATTATAATTGTACGCTCCATAAGAGAACGACCTGTTTTTGGGTCGGTAAGCTCAGGGAATTCGGTAAGAGTTTCCACAACCTCACCTGCACGTTCACCACAGGCTGCAATAATTACAATGTCCACATCTGCATATTTAGAGGTGGTATGCTGTAAAACTGTTTTACCTGCACCAAAAGGCCCTGGAGTACAGTATGTTCCTCCCTTTGCTACAGGGAAGAAAGAGTCAACAAGACGCACCTTTGTTTCCATTGTTTCTACAGGAGCCAAGCGTTCACTATAACATCTTATGGCTCTTTTAACAGGCCATTTGAATGACATTGTAATCTTTATTTCACGACCACGTTGGTCACTTACAATGGCAATGGTATCCTTAATTGTATATTCGCCTTTTTTAGCAATGGATTTCACAGTGTAGTTTCCAAGTAGATAAAATGGCAAGAATATTTTATGGGTAAAAGCACCCTCGGGAACAGTACCGATATATTCACCTGCACTAAGAGTATCACCCACTTTTACAGTAGGAGTAAATTTCCATTTTTTTTCGGAGTTTAATCCGTCTGCATAGTTACCACGTTCCAAAAACCAGCCGGCTTTTTCTGCTAAAGCAGGTAATGGATTTTGAAGTCCGTCGTATATTTGCCCAAGCAAACCAGGGCCTAGTTCGGCAGACAACATTTCTCCTGTAAATTCAACCAAATCACCGTACTTAATGCCACCTGTCATTTCATAAACCTGTATTTGTGCCACATTGCCTTTTATTCGGATAACCTCACTTTTAAGGGCAGTGTCATCTATTTTAACATAGCATATTTCATTCATAGAAACATTGCCGTCAAATTCTACCGACACCAAGTTTCCGTTAATGCTAACAACTTTTCCAGTGTTTTCGCTCATTATTAAGCCTCCAACTTATCTATTTAATATAGAGTTATAAATATTTTTATATGTGGTTTCTCCAGCCTGTGTATCAAATTGTCTTATACGCAAAATGAGTTTAAGCTTTAATCCATAATAAAAGATAAAATCATCAGAAAAATTATCCATTGGTCGTATAGTTTCTAAAAAGCTGAGTCTATACTGTAAAAGGAACTTTTCTGCTTCCAATGGATTTTTTATTTCCACAGCGTTACCAGCAACTTTAAAAAGCTCGATTGGCAAGTGTTTATTGCCTAAATCAAAAGACTTATTCATTTTCTCAGCCCTAACTTTGGCAAGAGCAAGACGTAAATTTCTTTCTCCGTTGTTCCAGTTTTCCACCAAAGAAGAATGTGATTTTTCAGCCTCTATAGTCGGAATAAGCTTAATATTTTTAAGTTCACCCAATGCCTTTTTCTTTAAATAACGCTCACAAAGTTCCATAAATAGTTCCTCTGTAATAGGCACAGGTGAATTTTCACCTATACCGTCCAAAGACGGTAACTGTGATATTAGATAATATTCAGCCATAGCACTTACGCCTCTTTCAAAAGTTCTGTAACCTTAGGACTAAGGTAAGCAGAAAGCATTTCGATAACAGCCTCGGCAGAATAATCATAATAAGCACCTGTATTATTTGCACTAATTCGGAAACCTGCGTCAAAGTTATCTCCTGCTTTTAGAGTAACACCTGCAATCATTTTTTCTTTAAGGCCTGCAAGAAGTGTGTCTTCCAGTGCCTGTAGGTCTTTACTGTTTAAAATTACGGTTATGTTTTCAGCTTCTGGCTTTTTAGCCCAGCTTTCAACAACATTTATAATAATCTCTGCCAAAGCCTTAGACGAGTAAACAGTATTAACATTTTCATTTAAAATCCTATTAAGCTCTTTTGCAACGCTCTCTCTAAAAGAGATAAGCAGATTTCGGCCAGCCTGACGAATAGCATCTTCGCTTGACTTAACCATTTTTTCATTCTCTATTTTAGCATCAAGCAAAATCTTATCTGCCTGTGCCTGTGCATCAGCGATAATTTTTTTTGCTTTTTCATTTGCAGCTTTTATGATTGATTCAGCTTCAGTTTCTGCTGCTTCTACACCATCTTTTTTGATTTGTTCAATAAGTTCTTGGAGTTGAATTTCCATAACTAAATCTCCTTAAAAATTTATAGACATTGACGTTGCATCTAATCGGAGCAGTATCAAAATTTTCTGCTCGACTAAATAATAGTAATTCTTTTACGCAAAAAAGACAAAAAGGGAACCAACGTCCTCTGCAGTCAGCTGGTTCCCTTTAATATTATTATTACTAATGCACCCTATTATATATTACTTTTAGCGTGTAGTCAATGTCTTTTTTGTTAAACAATTTTGAACAAATTGTTGGAAAAGTAAAATCCAAATGATATAATACAAATTACATCAAAACAATTCTTAGAAAAAGAGGGTTGAATTATATGGGGATATACAAGTCAGAAGTTGGCAAAAATGCAATTTTGTCTTTATATGAAAAGCAATTAGAGCGATTAAATAAGCCATATAAAGATTTATATATAAAAACCATATTTGGTAAAACACACCTAATTGAAACAGGTAATATGTCAGGGGTACCGTTGCTTGTGTTTCACGGTGGAAATGCAACAACAGCATATAATTTGCTCTTTTGCGATTTTCTTATGAATGATTTTCATATATTTGCTGTTGATACAATAGGACATCCAGGAAAAAGTGATGAAACAAGCCTTTCACCTAACAACTATGACTACGGAAAATGGGCGTCCGAAGTAATAGAAGGCTTAGGCTTTGAAAAAATCTCTTGCTTTGGTGGTTCTTTCGGAGCAGGAATCCTTGCAAAAACGATGTGTGTTTCACCGGAAAAAATAAATCGTGCCGTGCTTTATGTTCCATCAGGAATAAAAAATGCTCCTGCAATTAACAGTATAAGTATGATGTTTCCTATGATTATGTATTGGATTACTCGTAAAGACAAATGGCTAAAAAAATGTATGCTACCAATGGCAGTTACAGAGAATAATATAACAAAGGAAATTTACGAAACAGCAAAGCTAAGTATAGAACACTCAAAGGTAAAAACAAGTATGCCAAGTAATGTATCAGCTGAATATATAAACAAATGCAACGCCCCTGTATTAGTAATGGCTGCTGAAAAAGATTGTCTGTTTCCAGCCAAAGGAGTTATTCCCAGAGCAGAGAAGGTAATTAAAAACTGCACAACCTACCTATTAGAGGGCAGAGGTCATATGAGTAACCTGACAAAAAGCGAAAAACAAATAATTGTAGATTTTTTGAAATGAACATAGTTTTGGCAATAGGGATAAATTCTCTATTGCCATTTTATTTTTTTACAAGGGGTCTTCTCAAAATCGGTCAACGGATATATAATACATTTACATTGACCGATGTGTACAACAAGGAGAATTGTAATGAACGATAAATTTTTCGCACTGCCCACAGAAAAACAACGCAGAATTATAAATTCCGCATATAAAGTATTTTCAGAAAACAGCTATACTAAAGCCCCTATGTCTGAAATTGCAGCAGAAAGTAATATTTCAAAATCATTACTTTTTCACTATTTTACAAACAAAAAAGACTTATATATGTACCTTTGGGGAAACGCAATAGAGATAACAAGGTCGGCTATTAGAAAATATAAAACTTTGGAAACAGATGATTTTTTTGAAATGTTAAGAAGAAATCTACTCTCAAGAAGTGAGGTTATGCGTGACTACCCACATATATATGCTTTTTCTCTTCGAGCATATTACGAAACTATACCCGAAATAAAAAACTTAATTCAAGAAAATTTTAATGATACAAGTAAATCAAGTGAAATGCTTGTGCTTGAAAAAATTGATAAGTCTAGGCTTAGAAAAGATATTGATTTAAAAACTATGTATGCCGAAATTTTTTATGCTGTAGATGGATATATGTTACAAAAGTATCGTTGCAATCGTATTATCCCTGATGAAATCGAAAAAGATTTTACTATGTTGATTGATTTTTGGGAAAAGGTATATACCCAAAACAAATAAAATAAGCAGAAAGGTTATAAAAATATTATGGAACATAAAACAATCAGCGGTGTTGGCGGTGAAGTACATTATTGGATTTCAAGACCTCAGACCACGCCCAAAGGAGCAATAGTTTTTACCCACGGATTAACTGCAAATCATACAATGTACGAAAAGCAGGTTGACTATTTTAAAGAAAACTATATTGTAATAACTTGGGATGTCCCTATGCACGGTTTATCTATGCCGTATAAATCTTTTTCTTATGAAAATACAGCAAAAGATTTAAACTGTATATTAAAGCAGGAAAACATTAATAAGGTTTGTCTTGTGGGTATGTCTATGGGCGGTTATCCGTCGCAGATGTTTGCACATTTATACCCTGAAAAAGCACAATGTATTATTGGAATAGATACAACACCATTCGGTACAGAATACTACTCGAAATCCGATTTATTTTGGCTTTCAAAAATCAAGCCAATGTTAAAACTGTTTACAGATAGATTGCTTAGAGAAAGTATGGCAAAATCTATATCTGCAACCGAGTATTCATACAATAAAATGAAAGAGATATTAGCACCTGTATCCAAATCACAAATCATAGAGCAAATGGATATTGCCTATGGAAAATTCGCACAGGAAAACCGAAATCTTAATCTTCGTTGTCCAATTCTTATTCTGCTTGGCGACAAAGACAAAACAGGAAAAGTAAAACAATATTCTTATGATTGGTCTAGAAAAACAGGTCACCCCTTGCACATAATAAAAAACGCCTCACACTTCTCCAACGGAGATAACCCTAAACAGGTTAATGCCGAAATTGAAAAGTTTGTTGGAGCAATATGTGTTGATAACTATTGTTATAACGATACAAATATATAGTAATAATCTCAATAATAATTATAAGCTAAAATTGATTTTTTAATAAACACTTATCTGCAACGATAGGTGTTTATTTTTTACCTACCGTTATGACGGTTTTATGACATAAAAGAAGTGTTATTAGGAATAGGTGAAAGGGTGTTTAAATTGCTTATGGTAATCTAAGTTTTATGTCACGCTTTTAAGTTATCAATACGCCCTTTTAATGAGGCTTGTATTACACGAAACACATAAACGGGTGTAATTATACTCAACCCCTCATTTTTGAAACATTAAGCGTGACAGTAAAGGAGAAAAAATCGCAAGTAAATTCACAAAAGCAACACTGCACATTCTCTACACAGTGTTGCTTTTAAGCTAATATTAAAGTTTTTGTTGAAAATATAGATAGTTTATTTAATGCCTTATATCCCATAGGGTAAGGGAAGTGTTTGGTGGTGTATCTCAAATTACTGAAAGATATTATGTTAAGAAAAATACAGCTTATCTTAGTGGGATAACAGATGGGTTTGAGATGTAAATCACAACGGAAGACATGTATTAGATTTGTGAGGATAAGAAAAGGTTTTAAACTCTTTTGGTATATTATTTTTACAACATTTACTGTATTTTTCACCACTTCCACAAGGACATCTATTTTGAGATTTTGTGTTTTGATAGAAAAGATGATGTAAATTAATTTTATTGTTATCATATCGTAGCAATTCATAGATAATAAACGTCAAAATATATACACTACGCATTAAATCTATACATTCCATAGCAATATCTAAAAGATAAGTTTCATCTATTACGTTATCTTTTTTATTTCGCTTATAACGTAGTATTTGTTTAATACCATCATATTCATAGTCGTTATGTCCAATAGCGTTTCTTAATGCGTTTGAATTACTTTTTAAATTAAAAACGTTTGCAAAAAAATCATTTTTATCTAAACATTTTATTCTATTTCCTTTAGTTTGTTCACGAAATGTTTTCATAGTAAATTTATCTTTAAATGTATTATAATTATTTCTTTTTTCAATATTATCTAAACCTATTATAATATCACAGAATTCGGATAGCACCTCGAATGTATCCTGATAAAAAGGTTTTATATCATCAAAAGAACACGTGGACAAACCTAATTCATCTTTATCTATTGAGCTTTTATCATTGTAAAAACTAGCTCCCAATGCAGGTAATAAATATGGTATCATTTTAATAAAAGATTTGAATGTTAAAAAATTTTTTTCTTGTACTAAAGATATTCTTTTTTCCTGCATTAATATATCAATATATTCTTTCAATTTGGTTTTATTCATGTGACTAAAATGATAATTTATTAATTTCAGCGTTTTTAATATTTCATTTTCTTTAAAAATCCCGCCACAATCATAAAATAATGAAAAATAAATAAACCTTGTTATGTTTTCTTCAGTATCTAAAGAATAGCCATATCTTTTAGCATCTTTATTGTATTTTGTACATATAAGGTTATTATGGTGATTTAAATATAAATCATATTTAATTTGCCAATCATCCAAATGTTCTGATAAGGTGGTTGCATAACAAGCGTAGTTAATGAATTTATCAAGTTGTTCTAAGTCGATAGAACAAAGAATAGATAGTGCTGGAGAAATGTTTGGCTGAAATAATAATCCAGACTTATCATTATTTGTTTTTAATTTGGTACACAAAAGTTCTCCAGATGCTTCTGCGTAATAATCATAATCATAATCATAGACTTCTTCGCAGTTTGAAGGAGTATAATAAGCTTTAATGTTTTCATTATCAGATATGAAGTGTCCAGTTAAAAGAGTCTTGCATTTTCCACAGTGTATACGTACTGGTGTTTTATAGACATATCCTGCAGGAGAACGTAATCTTGTTATAGTTCCGCACACAGGACATTTTACGAAATAATTTAGTGTCATTTATTTTTCCTCCTGAAAATTGATGCTATATTGATGCTGTACCAAACGGAAACGGTGGATTTATTGGCACAGCTTGAACTACTTTGATGGTATTATGGTGGTAAAATCGAAAATTTTAGACCACAATACAAATATAAAATAATAGCAAAAAACGGCTTAAACTCAATGTTTAAGCCGTTTTTCTATGGCAGGGGCAGAAGGACTCGAACCCTCGGCACGTGGTTTTGGAGACCACTGCTCTACCAACTGAGCTATACCCCTATAAGATTTAATTGTGTAATCAACAGTACATATACTATCATATATAAAATAAAAAATCAATAGTTTTTTCAAATTAATTTAAGAAATATTTCAGTTTTTTTATCTATTTGTCTGTTTCATTTATTGTAACCTTGCAAAAGGTGGTGTTTAATGCTTTTTTGTGGGGTGTTACTGTAAATTCTCTTTAATTTATGTGTAAATCAACTCATCAAAATTCACTAGCAAAATTAATTTACAACTATTCATAAATTATTAGTGATTTTTTCTGTGTGCTGTGATATAATATTTGTTATTACAGTTTTTGATATATGGATTATACATATTATTGGGAATATTTAAAATAGATGAGGAGGCTTTATCAAAATGGGTTTAATAAAGGCTTTATTTGGTAATTACAGCAAAAAAGAATTAAAAAGAATAAAACCTATTATGAATAGCGTTTTAGAATTAGAAGATAAGTACAAGGCTATGACAGAGGCTGAGCTTAAAGACCAGACAAATGTTCTTAAAGAAAGATTGGCTAATGGTGAAACTACAGATGACATTTTGCCAGACGCTTTCGCAGTTTGTAGAGAGGCTTCTGACCGTGTTTTGGGTATGCGTCACTATCCTGTACAGGTTATTGGTGGTATAGTTTTGCACCAAGGTCGTATTGCAGAAATGCGTACTGGTGAGGGTAAAACATTGGTTGCTACCTTGCCTGCATATCTTAACGGTTTAACAGGTAACGGTGTTCATGTTGTTACAGTTAATGACTATCTTGCAAAAAGAGACTCAGAATGGATGGGTAAGCTGTACAGCTATTTGGGACTTACTGTTGGTCTTATTACTCATGAATTAGATAACGATAGCAGAAAAAAGGCTTATTCAGCAGATATTACATATGGTACAAATAATGAACTTGGCTTTGACTATCTAAGAGATAATATGGTAGTTTATAAGGATAATAAGGTTCAGCGTGGTCACGCTTTTGCTATTGTGGACGAGGTTGACTCTATCTTGATAGATGAAGCTAGAACACCTCTTATTATTTCTGGTCAAGGTGATAAATCAACAGACCTATATGAGAGAGCAGACAAGTTGGCTCGTACATTAAAATGTGAAAAATTTGCAGAAGTAGATAATAAAGAGGACAACGAGTCTTATTATAAAGAAAATGACATTGACTATATAGTTGATGAAAAAGCTAAAACTGCTACACTTACACAAAATGGTGTAAAAAAGGTAGAAGCTTACTTTAATATAGAAAACCTAACAGACCCAGACAATCTTACAATTCAGCACCATGTAAATCAGGCTATTAAGGCTTATGGTACTATGAGATTGGATATTGACTATGTTGTTAAAGATGGCGAGGTTATTATCGTTGACGAATTTACCGGTCGTTTAATGTATGGCCGTAGATATAACGAGGGCTTGCATCAGGCTATAGAAGCTAAGGAAGGTGTAAAAATTGAAAACGAGAGTAAAACTCTTGCTACAATTACTTTCCAGAACTATTTCCGTTTGTACAAAAAGCTGTCTGGTATGACAGGTACAGCTATGACAGAGGAAGCTGAGTTTGGTGAGATTTATGAGTTGGATATTATTGAAATTCCAACAAACCGCCCTGTTCAAAGAATAGACGAGCCAGACCTTATCTTTAAGAATGAAAAGGGTAAGTTTAATGCTGTTATAGATGATATTATAGAATGTCACGAAAAAGGTCAGCCTGTATTGGTTGGTACTATTTCTATTGAAAAGTCAGAAATATTAAGTGCTATGCTTAAAAGAAGAGGCGTAAAGCATAATGTTCTTAACGCTAAACAGCACGAAAAAGAAGCAGAAATTGTTGCACAGGCAGGTAAAAAGGGTGCAGTTACTATTGCTACAAATATGGCTGGTCGTGGTACTGATATTATCTTAGGTGGTAATGCCGAATTTATGGCTTTGTCAGAAATGAGAAAGAACGGTTTTGACGAGGATCTTATTGCACAGGCAACTGCTTATGGTGAAACATCAGATGAAGAAATTCTAAATGCAAGAAGAACATTCCAAGAGCTTAACCAAAAGTATAAAGATGAGCTTAAAGACGAGGCAGAAGAAGTTCGTCAAGCTGGTGGTTTGTACATTATTGGTACAGAGCGCCACGAATCACGCCGTATTGATAACCAGCTTAGAGGTCGTTCCGGTAGACAGGGTGACCCAGGTAGAAGCCGTTTTTATCTTTCAACTGATGATGACCTAATGCGTCTGTTTGGTGGCGAAAGAATGGAAGCTGTTATGACACGCCTTAACACTCCAGACGAAATGCCTATTGAGAACAGAATGCTTTCAGGTATTATAGAAAGCTCTCAGCAAAAGGTTGAGGGTAGAAACTTTGCTATTCGTAAAAATGTACTTCAGTACGACGATGTTATGAATAAGCAGAGAGAGATTATATATACTCAGCGTGACCAAGTGCTTAACGGTGAAAACATTAAAGATGTTGTTGTTAAGATGATTAACGATAATATTGAGGATACAGTTAAGCTATACTGTGACGATGCAATTTTGCGTGAGCAGTGGAATATGGAAAGTCTAAAGGATTATTTCTTAGGCTGGTTGCTTGATGTTGATGATGATTGTCTTGAGTTTACACTTGACGAGCTTGCAGATATGGAAAGCAAGCAGATTATAGACATTCTACAAACTAAGGCAAGTGATAAATATGCTGAAAACGAAAAGCTACTACCAGAAGAAACTATGCGTGAAATGGAGCGTGTATATCTTCTAAAGAGTGTTGACACATATTGGATGCAACACATTGATGATATGGATAACCTAAAGCAGGGCATCAGACTTCGAGCATATGGTCAGAAAGACCCTGTAGTAGAATATCGTTTTGAAGGCTTTGATATGTTCGACCAAATGATTGAGGCTATCAGAGAAAATACAGCTAAGTTATGCTTGTCAGCACCAAAGAAGATTGCAGAAATTCAAGCTAAGCAACTTGCTGATATTGAGCGTGCAAAGGCTATAAGAGCAGAGCGTCTACAACAGCTACAGGCTCAAAAAGAGGAAGCAGAGGCTAGGGGCGAATCTGTAGAGAACATTGAAAACGAGATAGAAGAAGAACAGCACGAAGCTGAGATAGAAAACGTAGTTATTAAGCGTGAGCAAATGGCTAACCCAACATCAACCAGTGGTGGCTCAAGCGACACAGGCAAAGGCACTACTATTCGTAAAAAAGATAAGGTAGGTCGTAACGACCCTTGTCCTTGTGGTAGTGGCAAAAAATATAAAAAATGCTGTGGCAAAAACGAATAATTAAATTTTAGCGTAATGCCTAATATTTAATGCTAAGGGTACTGTTTCACTAAAGTAAAAGTGAAGCGGTACCTTTCTTGTTAAGGTTAATCTTCATTTAACCGCTGGATTAATGAAATTGGCATAGGTAGGGGATATGTGTTGTTGATGATTTGCGAAATGCTTAGAAACCCTGACTCTATCTTATTGCCCTCAAAACCATAAAAAATAAGCACCTAGCATAATGCTAAGTGCTTACTTTGGCTGGGTTGGCGGGATTCGAACCCACGGGATGACGGAGTCAAAGTCCGTTGCCTTACCGCTTGGCGACAACCCAATATTTAATTTAAGTGGCTTGTTTAAGCCTAATTTTACTAACGCTAACTTTTACACATCTCTTAAATCTGTTAGGGAAGAGAAGACCTTAGTTAGCAAATAACCGCACAAGCGAATTACTTGTGCGGTTATTGGTGACTCATCGGAGATTCGAACTCCGGACACCTTGATTAAAAGTTTTACTGTCTAATATTTTCCTGAATTTCAGTAATTTTTGTCAGAATTAAATCAAGGGTATCTGTCGCATTAAGGCTATTCTTGTCATACATTATATCCAAATGGCTTAAATGTTTTTGTTGTAGTATCTTTATTTGTTCCGCTATATGTAAATATTTTTGAGTTGTTGATATATCCGTATGTCCCATATATATGCGTAATGTTTCTAAATCACCACCATCTAAAAGATAATTGGTAGCAAATGTATGTCTTAATAGGTGTGGATATATTCGTTCTAGACCTTTTTCCTTATTTAGCTTTTGAAACATTAGCTTGATTGCATTTTTAGTTAATGGTGTATTCTTGTTTGTTGTAAAAAGATATTCAGTGTTATTATCTGAATTTTTTGAATTATATAACTGCATTTGATTTTTTACAACATTTCCAAAAGTAACCATTCGTTCTTTATTACCTTTTCCGTTAATTAAAATGCTGTGGTTATCTAAATGAATATCCTGTTTTTTTATTTTAGGTATCTCTCCCCTACGCAAACCACAATCTAACATCAACATACAAATCAACTTATTTCGTTCTCCTAAAACACTACTATCAAAACAATTAAACAACAACTCAATTTCATCATTTCTCAAGGGATAGATAATACTATTTTCGGATTTTGTTAGTTGTATTTTTTCCAAATCAATATTTATATAGTTATTTTTAACCAACCATCTCAAAAATACTTTTGTAGCTCTTGCATATGTCTGTATACTTATTTTCTTCACATTTAAATTTTCACTTAGCCACAACTGATAATTTAAAAAAGTATAATCATCAATATCATTCCCCCCTAAAAACTCTACAAACAAATTTAAATTTCGTTTATAGTAATACAAACTATCGTCAGACAACCCTACACTTTTCTTCTCTTTCAGAAACTGTTCTACATACATTTGATTTTTATTCTCTTGCATTTTATATTAACTCATACCTCTTTTCTTTTATTAGTGCATAAACTTTTTATACCCTAATAAAAGGAAAAAGACAACTATCGGGACAATTAGTTCCGATTTTTTTATTTTCAGAAAGAAAGGTGATTTTATGAACGGATTTACTATTATGGCTGACAGCTATAAGTTGCTTGTTGAACAAGGTGAAATGACAGAAGAACAGGCTAAAAGAAGTATTGAGATTTACGAGTTTTTAGCGACTTGTAATCAAGATGATTTTTGCCAAATGGTTGACAGTTCAGCTTTTAATGATATTATCAGAGCTTTTTTAACAAAGGCTATAAAGGGTGCAGAGCTTGATAAAAAGTCAAATGACAGAGTGATGAACGAACTTCGACATTTATTCAACGATTTATCTGCAAAAGAGGTGTTGAGCAAATATTCTTAATTTTTTCTTCTGCTGGTAAATAAAAAACGGAACTAGTTCCGCTTTTGAAAGGATGGTTAATATGTATAGCAAGATTATATTCAAAGATGAAAATCACAAAAATATGTACTTTGCATTGCTTAAAAAATGCAATCGAGCTGATGAAGAAACAAAGTCTGTTATGTATCTACTCGCACTTACTTGTAATATGAGCCGAGCTGAGCAAATGTTTGACTTTAAAGAAATGTGTATAAGACCTGACAATTTCGAACAACAGTGGCAAACAAGTAGTTCTGCAAGGGCAATCAGACTTGCATTTGTTCTGTGGAATGGATTTCCAACAGAAGAAGAACAGGAGCTTAATAGTGTTTACAATATTTTCGGGTATTCTAGTTGGGACAAATATTTCATAGAAGCTATAAAGCTTCGTTATCCTACAACTTGTTAATTTTGCAAAATCGGAACTGGTTCCGTTTTTTATTTTGAACTACATTATTTGAAAGAGAGTGATAATTATGAAAACTTTTATCTATTGTTCAGGAACAAATGATATGGAAGTTCCAAAAAGACATTTTCTAAAGGCAGAAAAAGAATTGCTTAATTACTTCAAACTTGAGAAAAACTACGATGTATCATTTAATGGTTGGATAATGACCATTAAAAATGATGAACTTGAGGAAAAAATCAATCTACAACATTTTTGTCAATGCAAGTTCGTTATATATGATGATGCTATTCATAGCGTAGGCATAGAATATCGTTACCATAACCATAGAGAAGCTTTGTGGTTTGATAAAACACCTACATTTTCAGATTTTGGAATTGGTGATGGTTCAGATGAAGAAGTAAAACTGGAATTTATTTGCAGACACATTCTTGCTTAATTTTTCTTCTGTGGGTAATAAAAAACGGAACCAGTTCCGCTTTTTGAAAGGATTGATTGTTATGGAAAATTCAGAATTAAAGGAAATATTTTTTAATAGAGCAGATATTAAGAGTGCTGAAAGAATGGTTTGTGATAAATGTTTTGAACATATAATTTTTATGCTTGAAGATAGTAAGCAACACAAATTTTCAGTGGGACTAAGAACTATATTGGAATGTATCACATTCGCAATAAAAAACGGTGATTTACCTAAATTACCGAGAAGTTGGCTTGATGATATTGACCAAGTTTATGGCACTGCTTTTTCAAGTGATGAAGATATTTCTTATTATGATTGGGAAACATATAAAAAGAGGAATAAGTTAGAATGATATATAATTAGTAGCCACTCCTAAGCAGAGCAGAAACGCTCTGCTTTATTTTTTGCCAAAACCTCCAGTGGCAGGTAAGTAAATAATCACCTCAATCACTCGTTGACCTCCTTACCTGCCACTATTTGTATAAATATTATTTATTTTCTGTGGGGATATATTTGGAAAGGATTTGATTTACTTGACAGTTAAAGAATTGCTAACAGAATTAAATTATTATAATTCCAACACAGTATATGGAGATAAAGATTACTTATCAGGAGTAAGAGTATTTTATCCTGTAAAAGACATCGAAAAAGCTAAAAACTTTGATTGTGATTATTTAGATAGTGTTTTTATTAATGAAAAATATCCGACTATTGAGTCGATAGAAGCGTTAGAAGTCATAACTTATATGATAATGGATTTTGACACTATGAAAGAAAAACTCTACAAAGGTAAAGTTTTGGACTATAACGATGAACTTGCAATCGCATTTGATGTTGATGTATGTATATTAGTCAAACCTGATAATGGGAGCAAAAAACTATGAATATTATTCTTATTATAAATATTTTCATTATGTGTGTTATCACATTAACATTTATAGATATCATTAAGCACATTTCTTTAATTTCAAAAATCATAAAAGAAAAAGACAAACCCTATTTTAAACTAAATTTATTAGAACAAATAATTGATATTGAATTATTATTAGTTTTAATATGTGGGTTATTATTGATTTTCTTTTTTATTAATAAAGATTTATTTTGTTTATAAGAATATTGATTTCTGCTTTTGCATATGGTATAATTAAGACAATTAAAAGAGATATGTGTGTTATCATTAGTGACAGCACAACAAACCCCCGAAGATAAAGCGTAAGGTCTTCGGGGGTTTTGTCATTTAACGGCTGACTAACCTAGGATAGCTACCTACCAATGCCTATCTATCCATTTGCAAATATAATACGAGATTATACCAGCCACGATAGACATTAAAAAAGATATGTATAGTTGAGTCATTAGTACAGCACCTCCTCTCTGTCACCAGATTGGAGATAGGTAACGAACATATTATACCAACAACACAAACAAAAGGCAACAAATCACTTTGAATTTCACCAAATTAGTTAGCAGAGCAAAAAAGCTCTGCTTTATTTTTTGCCTACAACTCAAGTGACAGGAAGTAAATACAATCACTTCAATCA
>JAXKHT010000165.1:0-2147 GCA_036549705.1 Acutalibacteraceae bacterium
AAGCAGGACTTTCTTCATTTGAAAGCCCTGCTTTGTCTACGGTCTGAGGCAACAGCTTAGTTGCTGTTGCCTGTTCTTGTTTTTCTTATTTTGGGATTACCCCAACTATTGACATAGAGCCTTTCTTATTTTGGGATTACCCCAACTATTGACATAGAGCCTAACTTTGTTGGGTATTGCCTTAAATAATAAATAAAAAAATACTCCAACAAGCATTACTTTCTAGAGTAAATACTTGTTGGAGCATTTTTATTTGACTAATAACAACTTATGTTAAAATATGTTTTAATTAGTGCATAAAGTAAGCTACTGCATTTAGAGCAACTACTAATAGAGCAAAACCGATTGCAAGGAACTTTGTCCAACGAGCAAGTTTGCTGTTAAGTGTACGAGCCTTGTTCTTTGACAAAAATGTGTCAGCACCACCTGTTACAACGCCTACACCCTTTGAGTTACCCTCCTGTAAAATTACAACTGCTATCATAATGATAGAGAATATAATAAGTACAGCACCTAGAATATAATCTACAACGTTCATTCTGCTACCATCCTTTCCGTATATGTTGATTTTTACATAGTTATTCACTTAATAATGATACCACACAATTTACAAATTTGCAAGTGTTTGCAACAAGTTATTTGATTATATGCAAAAAAATAAGCAAATTATAAAATAGACAGTTGTTCTCCCTTATCTTCTGCTGATAATGTTGTACCTGCTGCTGGTAAGTTTCTTGTTCTGTATCTGTTTGGTTTTTCAAAAGTACCTTCTGTATAAATTGTCGCTTTTATTAGCCTATGACCGTTTTTAACTGTCATAACATTTACACCTATTGTAGAACGAGATGTTTTTTCCGAAATTGAACCAGTATGGAATAATAATACTCTGCCTTGACTTGATGTTAAAACAACATCACAGTCCTGTTGAATAAACAAAATATTAGCAATAGGAGATTTGTCGCTGTAGGCACCTGTTAATTTTTTACGGTTTGTTTTTGTTTCATATGCAGACAATGGCACCTTGGCAATTTTTCCGTTTTCAAAAGCAAACAGAATTGTTCCGTTATAATCCTTGGTCATAATCATAAATATTGCTTTTTCATCATCGTCCATACCTAATTTAGCAGGAACATAATCACCTAAGGCACTAGCTTTGGTTTCTTTAAAGAAATCAACCTTTGTTTTATATACCTGAGCTTTGTCGGTGAAAAATAGTAGGTCTGTATTATTGTTAGTGGTTTCAGCACTGAAAATAATAGTATCTCCCTCTTTAAGTTTTTGTTCACTGCTCATACGCAATGACTGAGGGGTGATTTTTTTGAAGTAGCCTTCTTGGGTAAAGAAAATATTTACAGGATAATCTGGCATTTCTTCTTCAACCTCTGCTTCTTCTATTTGGTCTGGATAAATTAGAATACATTTTCTAGGCTGACCGTACTTTTTACCAACTTCTGTAAGTTCTTTTATAATAATATTTTTGATTTTGGTTTTACTGCCTATTATAGATTCTAGCTCTGCAATTTCCTTTTCTAAATTTTCTATTTCTTCAGTACGCTTTAATATATATTCACGATTTAGGTGGCGAAGTTTAATTTCTGCAACGTACTCTGCCTGAATTTCATCAATGCCAAAGCCTATCATTAGGTTTGGTACAACTTCGCTTTCTTCTTTGGTTTCTCTTACAATCTTAATAGCCTTGTCTATGTCTAATAAAATAGCTTGAAGTCCTCTTAATAAATGTAGTTTATCCTTTTTCTTGGTAAGGTCATAGTATGTTCTTCTGCGAACACACTCTACACGGAAAGCAATCCATTCTTCTAAAAGCTCTTTTACACCTAAAACTCTAGGAACACCTGCTATAAGTACGTTAAAATTACAGCTGTAGCTATCTTCAAGAGGAGTCATTTTATATAGCTTTAGCATAAGTTTGTCTGGGTCTACGCCACGCTTTAGGTCTATGGTAATTTTTAAGCCATCTAAGCCTGTTTCATCACGAATATCTGCAATTTCTTTTACTTTGCCCAGCTTTACTAAATCAATAACTTTTTCGATTATAGCTTCACAGGTAGTTGACTGTGGTATACCGTTAATATCTATACAGTTTGCAGATTTATCGTAGGTATATTTTGACCTCATTTTAAAGCTAC
>JAXKHT010000166.1:0-15719 GCA_036549705.1 Acutalibacteraceae bacterium
GGATACAGTTGATAATAAAAAATAAGAATATTATGGGTGGTGTTTACTTTTGAAAACAGTAATAGCTCAGGTTACCAGAGATTATTTGTGCTTAACCTGCTGTGAACCTATCATCAAAGAAAAAGAAAACAAGAAGGAAGGAACAGCAGATTTATCATATCGCTTTACAGCGCCTTTCATAAAAATGATTGACAAGGAAATGCTAGAAGGTAAAAATAACCTTTGGGAGATTCCTAAAGCATTTGCAACAATGGTGCATGATGGTTTAAGAGAAATGAAGAGACCAGAGGTTAAAGAGGTTATTATACTTGTTGAAGAATTTGATTTGGTTTCTGCTGAATTCCAACATGCAAGATGTAACAAGAAAATCTTAGATAGTTTAGCAGTACAGAACCTTAAAGAGGTTTTACAGGATGACATTAAGGATTTTGCTGTAATTACAACAACCTACGGTGTTCCAGGTAAAGAGATTACAGAGCTTACATCTAAATCTTTTGGTATTCCAAGAACCTTGTCAACAGAACTTACAAGAAGATTTTCGGAAATGGGTCTTACACTTGTAAAGATTACTCCTGCTGACATTCCTGTACTAAAGGTTGCAAGAGATGTAGTATATAGCTACAACAAAACAGTTTGTTTAGTTTCTATTGACTATACTGCTTTGCGTATAGTAATTATAAGAAATTCTCTACCAATATACTGTCATACATTCCATTCTCCTATTATAGAGGCTGCCGATATAATTGCACAGGATAGACAGCTTTCTATTAATGATGCTATTGAGTACATTAAAAATAATGGCTTAAATAGTGAGTATGAGTATAATACTCCTGCGGCTATTCGTAGAATAGAAGCATTGCGTGAGGATTTAATTTCTGACGTAGTACATAATGTTAATCTTGTTTCTATGAGTTTGGATTTAACCATTGACCAAGCAGTGCTTTGTGACTATGCAGGCTTCTTCCCAAAAGTTCCTGGTACAGTTAAGAAGCTAGGTCTGGCAAAGGATGTTGACCTAATTACAGACCAGTTTAATACAAAAATGGCATTACCAGAGCTTGATATTGATGCCCGTGATGCAGGATTTAAAACTGGTAGCTATATTCTGTTTAATAATTTGATGAATAGTGGTGACAAGTATAAAAACAACCTTATGGTTGGCTTACAGCCACTAAAAGAAAAATCTATTAACATTGGTAAGCGTTGTACATATGCTTTTGCTATAGTAGCAGGTGTAGTAATGGTTGTAACCGGTGGTTTTTATGCTTATCTTAATATTCAAAAGTCAATGGATGAAGCAAAATTGAAAGAACCTAATTATGTTAAGGCTGCCGATTTATTGAAACGTCAGGCAGATATGAAACAGAAGCTAGTTGACCAGCAGAACGATGCAGGTAAATTGCCAGAGTGTCCACTTTCAATGGTAGAAACAATGGAAGAGGTGCAAAAGCAGATAAAAGCAAATGTTGATACTATTACTGGTTATAGTATGTCTTATTCAGAGTCTAATGATGGTGCTACTATAGCATTGCCTATTTCTGGTACAATAAGCAATTTTAAGGATTTTATTGAGGTTAAGAATAAGGCTATTACAAATGGTTTCTTTAAGGTTGCCGATGCTTTTAGTATTAATCAAAGTGAAAAGGATAGTTCGTTTACTTTATCTTTAACAAATGTTGTAGATTCTGAGGAAGAGAAAGAACTATTCTCAAGACTACAAGGAAGCTCAGCTACAACTGTAGAAACTACTACAGAAGCAAGTAAGTAAAGGAGGTATACTAAATGCAAGACTTAAAGAAAATACCAAAATTTATTTATGTTTTGGTTATAACTATTGTTGCTGTTATTGTTTTCTGGTTAACTATAGGTCAAACATTGCTTACACAGGCACCAAAAATGATAGTAGAGCATGAAGCAAATGTACAGCTAGTTAAAGAATATGATGAAGCATTAAAAATAAAGGATGAAATTGAGAAAGAAATCAAGAAAAACCAAGAGGAGTTTAACAAAACTCAAAAAGAGTTATTTGTAGATAAGGATACTTCAACAGAGGAAATAGAAGACTATTCAGATAAGAATGGTATTTTATTGAAAAATTATACTATTTCTGAGCCATCAACAGACAGCAAGGGCAGAGCATCATCTGCAGGCTATCCAGTAAAAACTGTTAGCATTAGCTTAAGTTTTGATGCAAGCTATGATAAATCTATGAACTTTATGAAGTATATTGAAACAGGTTCTAAGGGTTGTTACTATATAAATAACTGTTCAATGTCACCAAGTAAAGATGGTGGTACAGATGAATCATACAGTGTAAGTATGTCATTAACACTATATTATTATGAAGTACCTGAAATTGAAACAGCTACAGAAAGTGCTGAAGAAAAGTAATTGCTTATGAGTAGTTATTTTATAGAATTAACAACATTTAATATTGTCTTAGCAGTTGTGTGTGCCTTTGCAGGTGTAGCAATGTTTGTTGGTAGCATAAAAATACTTAACAAAATTCCTGCAAAATGGCTATGCGACTATGATGAAGAACCATCTGAAGAATTATTGAATGGAGTAAGATATAAGGGTGCTTTCACCTATATTATTGGTAGCACTATAACTGCAATTTCATCAGTGTTTACATATTTAGTGTTCGGTTTTTCACCTTACACTGTCATAGTACTTTCATTATTGTTTGTACTTTTATTAATAATCCTAGCAGACGGAAAGTATTATATAATACCAGACCAGTTTGCTATTGCGTCTGGTTTATTGTCACTAGTTTTTGCATATTATGATTTATTCAATTTGCAAATTTCTATAACCAACTGGTGGTCACCACTGGTTGGTGGATTGGGAGTAGCTTTGTTAATAATTCTAGTAAATGTTATAACAATGCTTATTGCCAAAAAACAAGGTATGGGATTTGGCGATGTTAAGCTGTTTTTGGCTGTTGGCATTGCCACAGGATTCCCAAAGGTTCTTATAGCGTTATTAATTGCAGTTTTTGTTTCTTTTATTATTATCTTAGTAACAGTAATTGCTAACGCTGTCAGAAAAAAGGAAACAGAGAATTATATTCCCTTCGGTCCTTCAATATGTATAGGTGTTTTGGCTTGCATAATTTTATATGCACCGATTTCTGATGCCATTAATCTGTATTTGAGTTTATTTATTATCTAATCAGGGAGTAAAATTAAAATGAAGAATTCCAATTTTAATATTCAAAACAATCTTGTTGCAAAAGAGCTTGTTTCATTAAAAGATATAAAAAGATTGCAACAAAAATATCAAGATGACGATACTATAACTCTTGAAGATGCGTTAATCAGCGAGGATTTAGTTTCTGAGTGGGATATATATTTGACTATTGCAGAGCGTATGAATCTGGAAATAGTGAATATTAAAGAGGCGAATATTTCAGAAGATATGTATGAGGTTTTGCCAAAAAGTATGGTTGAGGACTATAACATAGTTCCAATCAAAGAAGAAAACGGCAGACTTATATTTGCTACATCTAATCCTTTGGACTACCGTGTTGTAAATACCGTAAGCTCTTATATTAAGAAAAGAGTTAAAATGGTAATAGCAACACCTACTCAAATTAAAGAACAACAGGACTTGATGTATAACTCTGACCAGCAGGCGAAGATGTATGACGAAGCTCAAGAGTACGTTATGCAACAGATGTCTGCCAGTGAAAACGATATAAGAGAAGAAGAAAATATTGAGGATCAGCCTATTATCAAGTTGGTAAACAAAATGTTTGAAGATGCTGTTAATATGAAGGTGTCTGATATACATATTGAACCACAGGAAGAGGATATGAGAATTCGCTTTCGTATTGATGGTAAGCTTACAGAATATTCAAGAGTCTCTAGACAACTTGCACCTTCAATTATTAGCCGTATAAAGTTTATATCTGGTATGAACATTGCTGAAAAAAGAATTCCACAGGATGGTCGTTTGCACTATATGGTAAACAAAGCTAAGATTGATATGCGTGTATCTGACTTGCCTGGTGTTTTCGGTGAAAAAATAGTTATCAGAATTACAACTGCTCTTGGTGTAAAGCTAGAGCTTGATGGAATTGGATTTATTGACGAGAATAAAGAAACATTCAAAACATTACTTCACAGTAATAGAGGAATTATCTTGCTTTCAGGTGCTACAGGTTCAGGTAAATCTACAACCTTGTATACAGGCTTATCTATGCTGAATGAAGATGATACAAATATCATCACAGTAGAAAACCCTGTAGAAATGGTAATCAAGGGTATTACTCAGGTTAATATTAATGAAAAAGCAGGACTTACTTTTGCCAGTGTTTTGCGTTCAATCTTGCGACAGGACCCTGATATTATAATGGTCGGTGAGATTCGTGATAAGGAAACAGCAGAAATTGCCGCTTCAGCCGCTATTACAGGTCACCTTGTTTTGTCAACAATACATACCTATAATGCAGCAAGTTCAGTTGTACGTTTGATAGATATGGGTGTAGAAAAGTTTATGGTATCTTCTTCACTACTTGGCGTAATTGCTCAGAAGCTTGTAAGAAAGATCTGTCCATATTGTCGTGTACCAAGAAAAGCAACTGAAAGTGAACTTGGAATGTTGGGTATGCCTCTTGATTCTGATCTTACAATTTATGATGCGAAAAAGGGTGGTTGCGAGCGATGCAATGCTTCTGGTTCAAAGGGTAGAACAGCTGTTCATGAGATAATGGTTGTTACAAATGGTATTAAGCACGCAATACATCAAAATATGACTACAGAACAAATTAACCAGATTGCAATAAAAGAGGGTATGATTTCTATGAAAGAAAACCTAAGAAGATTGTTGGTTGAGGGTGTAATTTCCTTTGAAACATACTTTGACACCGTTGCAGAGGTTTACAAAGATGAATAATTATAGAAAGGTTGGTGTTAAAATTGAATTTTGTAGAGATGGTTCGCTTTGCAGCGGCCAACGGAGCATCTGATATTCATATGGCTAGTAACAATGTACCAGCCTACAGAGTAAACGGTGTTGTAACCTATTTTGAAGGAATGCCACCATTAGATGATGCAACAGTTAAAAGTTTTATTGCACAGGTTGTTAGCAAAAAAGGTATGGTTGAGTTTGAAGAAACAGGTGACTATGACTGTTCATACTTCTTGGAAAATTGTGCAAGATTCAGAGTTAATGCTTTTAGACAAAGACATGGTTCGTCTTTGGTAATGCGTATTATCAAGGAAAATCCACCAGAAATGGCAAGTCTAAATCTTCCTGAATCATTGGGCAAGATATTAATGTTGCAGGAAGGCTTAGTTTTGGTAACAGGTCCTACAGGTAGTGGTAAATCTACTACATTGGCAGCTATTATCAATGAGTTGAATAAAACAAAGAATTTGCATATAATTACACTTGAAGACCCTGTTGAGTATATGCACGTTCCTAATAGATGTATTATCAACCAAAGAGAAATGGGCGAAGATAGTGCAAGTTACTCATCTGCTTTGAAATCAGCACTACGTGAAGACCCTGATATTGTTTTGATGGGTGAGATTCGTGACTTGGAATCAATGGAAATTGCGTTAAGAGCAGCTGAAACAGGTCACTTGGTTTTCTCTACACTACATACAGAAAGTGCGGCGAAAACAATAGACCGTTTGATTGATATGTACCCTGTTGAAAGACAAAAACAGGCATTAAGCCAGTTGTCAACAACTTTAAAAGCTGTTGTTTCTCAAAGATTGTTACCAAGGTGCGATGTTAGAGGCAGAATTGGTATGTTTGAAATTATGTTTGTTAATTCTGCTATTGCTAACCTTATTCGTGAAAACAAGATTCCTCAAATTGAGCAGACAATAGAGCTTAACCAGGGTGCAGGTATGATTACTAGAAAGATGTCTATTGATAATCTTTATGCAATGGGTTATATCTCAAAGGCTACAGCAGATGAATATAGCTTTGATGTTGGTAGAAATGCTTTATTTGAGGATAAGTCCAGTCCAAATGCTCCAGGCGGTATGCCAGGCAATAGCTTGCCTCCAACAGCAAGGGGTATGAATAATATGGGAATGGGTGGTGGTACTGCTGCCTACCTAAGAAATAGGAGATAGTTATGCCAAAGTACAATTATGTTGCTGTTAACGAGAAAAACAGAAAATATAAAAATGAAATGGTTGCAGACAGTATAGAAGAGGTTAAGAAAAATCTTCGTGCAAGAAACTTAAATCCGCTTTCTGTAACCGAAGCTGGTAAAGAGGAAGAAAAATCCATTTGGGATATGGAAATTGGTGGAAACAAGGATGTTCACAAACTTAGACTTTCTAAAAGTAAGATGCTTGTATTCTTCCACCAAATGGCTTTGATGATGCGTTCTGGTATTTCTTTGTCAGTTGCTATGGAAGTTATGATTGACTCAGAAAAAGACAAGACAATGCGTCAGATACTTCGTGATATAAGTATTAACCTATATAATGGTCTAACTCTTTCTCGTGCAATGGGTGCTTTTACAACTTTCCCTAAATTGTATATAAATATTATACAGGCTGGTGAGGCTAACGGTAACTTGGATGATGCATTTGACCAATGTTCAAGACTTTTGAAAAAGGAAATGAAGCTTGCTGGTAAAATTAAAGGTGCAATGATGTATCCTGCATTCTTGTTAGTATTGACTATTGCACTTATTATTGTAATGAGTGTAGTTGTATTGCCTTCTTTTGCAGGTATTTTTACATCTTTTGGTTCAGAGCTTCCTTGGATGACAAAACTGGTTATGGGAATGTCAGACTTTATAATCCATTGGGGCTGGCTACTAGCTATTGTTATAGCAATTTTAGTTGGTGTCTTTTTACTTATCAGAAAACACCATGAGGCTTTTGCAATGGGCTGTGCAACCATATCTCTTAAAATTCCAATAATCGGTGATGTTTTTAGACTTACAAATGTTGCACGATTTGCTAATATGATGTCTACTCTTTCCGAAAGTGGTGTAAATATTCTTGATTCTTTAACACTGGCAAGAGACGTTATGACTAACCTTTATATGAGAGATTGCCTTAGTCAGGTAATTGAAGATGTAAAGATTGGTACACCTATTAATGTTTCAATGAACAGATATAAAACTGTTTTCGACAGCTTGTTTACATCTATGGTACGTGTTGGTGAGGAAAGTGGTCAGTTGGCAGACTCTTTAAGAAAAATTGCTGACATGTACGAAGAAAAATCTAATGATGCCACACAGGCAATGACAGATGCTATGACACCTGCTATGACAATTATTATTGCTGTAATTGTTGGTTTCGTTGTTATTGCTATCTTCTCTGCTATGTTTGGTATGTATGGTGTTATTTCTTAATAAAAGGTTACAAATTAAAAAGGTTACAAATTAAATTTATCAATATTTTATAGGAGTGTGAGAAAATATGAAAAAATTATTTCAATCCTTTAGGAGTAAAAAAGGTTTTTCTTTAGCATATGCAATGGTTATCTGCCTGTTTTTGGCACTTGTAACAGGCAGTGTAACCACTATAGCGTTGCTACAGCAGGATCAAACAGGTTCAGACCTTAATACAAGACAGGCTTATATCTCAGCAAAAAGTGGTCTTGAGTCAGTAAAAAATCATTTAAATAATGGCACTATTAAATTTGATTTATCCGGTGTGGGTGAAGGTGATTCAAGATATTTTGTTCTATATCAAGGAGCAGACGGCATTGTTAAAATGGAAAAAAGTGACATTTTAACAGGTGATTTAGGTATTATTTCAAAAATGGAAAAGCTTATGGATGAAGGTTTTTCTATTATTGGTGGCGAGGGTACTTACTATAAAGTTACTCAGAAAGAAAATGGTATTTTGGGTATCACATCTGTAAACCAAACTGGTAAGTATAATAATAATGTTACTATTAATAAGGGTGACCTTACTTTTGATGCTATTACTTATACTAAGTATACAGTTACACAAACTTCTGACGGCGGGGAGGATACAATTCCACCTGATGATGATATGGTAACTACTCGTCCAGGTTCAACAGACCCAACACGTGTAATCGGTGGCGGTTTGAATAGACCTACACAGGATGACGAACCTGATTCTCCATCAAATTCTACAACAACAGACACTAGTGGCAGTACAACTAGTAAGTTCCTTATGATTGGTCAGCAGTATGCTTATAATGATGCTACCTTAGTTAAAGGTGACAATGATGGTAGTGCTATGGGTCTATTGCAGAGTTATAACAAATCAAACACTGTTGTTTGGGATACGAATGAACCTTTCTATCAAATGCAAGTAGAAACAAAAGATAGTGACTACACCTCTCATGTTTCTTATTTCCCTGTAGTTTATGATAAGATGGTAAAGGTAACATCTAATGCCGATAGATCAACTGTGGAGGCATTTAATCAGGGCGTTTACTTCTGTGGTGATTTTAAGGGCTATAGAAATGGCAATGAATATGCTAATAAGTGGAGTCACGACGAATATCAGTGGAGAGAAGCAGGCTCTTACGTACATGATATGGGCTTACTAAGCTATACAACAATCAATACAGAATATCAAGCATCTATTGGTTGTAATTTCCTATGTATTGAAAATAATGTATCAAATCTAGTAAGAAATTCTGGTAACAACATTAAGCATGTTAAGGTATACTACAGTGGTACAGAAAAAGGTTACAAAAATGGAAAAATTTATGTTTATATACCTTATGGAACTAATAGTGCTGGTAATCAAGTTTCTAGAAATATAACTATATTTAACTGTGATGAAGTGGGTAGATATAATGGAAAACCATATGATTCAAAGTTTACTATTCCGTCAGGTTATTATTGTTTCAATAATGAGTTTGAATTAACAAATATTTATTCTTGGTATGATAGTAACAATATATATACAGATTCTACTGGTGCTTTAACAAATAAATCTGGTGCTACACCGAAGAATAGAGTTATAAGTACAACAGAACTAAAAGCTGCACAGGATAGAAACTTATACAATGACATTATTGCTTACGAAAAAACAGGTACACTTCATTCCGGTGGACAGGAAACTGTGTACGGTGATAATAACGTTTCTATAATCAATACAAATGAAGGCAAATATAACTCCGACGTTAATGGACCTTATTACAGACAAAGTACATCTGCTGAGTTTAAATATAGCAGTTACTTTGATGATGCCCACATATTTATATCTCCAAGATTCTCAATGGGTAGAAACAACCCTAATGATAATGCAAAAAATGGTTATACAGAGAAAACTCATCCTGAATACTTTACAAGTAACAATTCAAATGCTAAGCCTGGTATATACCGTTGGTATTGTGGTAAAACATTTAACTTCCAGTGGTTCCGTGTGTTTGATTTTCAGGTGCCTGACGGATATAATATAGAAATTAGTGCACCAACTATGGTTTTCACAATAGGACCAGGTATGGAGGTATATGATTCAAGTAAAACATACACTTCAAGTAATGGTACTGTTACAACATCAAAATCATCTAATACAATTTATGCAACTGGTAGTAACAGTTCATTCACATTATGTGGAAGCAAGGGTGTAGGTCAAACTTATCTAAAAGTTATGGCTGATTTTAATGTAAAATACGCTGGCAAGAATTACGTGATAAAAGCTGGTGAGTATAATAATATGCCTGCTGCGTTGAATTTGTTCTCTGACAAAGCAAAAACATATTTTGAAAATCATAGTAATGCAAAAGCTACTAGAGCAAGAACAAACTGTATAGTAGCTCCAGGTCTAACAAAGCAGACCTTTGCTTTAAGCAATGTTTTTGCAAATATATTTAGAAGCACAATTTCTAACAGCGTGTTTGTAGCAAACAGTAGCGGTGATACTACAGTTGTTACGGAAGCTAACATTAATGGTGCAGGAACAGTAATTGATTGCTTAAAGATACCAAGTAATGTTGAAACTGTAAAATATCTAACAAAGACTACATCAAGTGGTGAAGAAGTCTTTAAGCTACCTGTTAAGGACGGTTTTAGGATTCAAAAAGAATATAATGGAACATATGTGGATTATATAGTGTTCAAAGGTAAGGATGCTGATACTAACTTTAATCTTTATGTACCTGCAAATGGTAAAGAGTATATGGATTTAGAAGATTGTCACGATTTCTTATATTCTAATCAAAGTTTAAATGGTAGTAACTATTCATTCGATTTAACAGGTGAAACAGTTACCCAAATACTCGGGGAGTATTATTGATGAAAAATGCAATTAAAAATTCTCTAAAATTTAATAGTAAAAAAGGTATGTCGTTACTGGAACTGATTGTAGCTGTAATAATTATTATGGTTGTTGTTGGTGCATCAGTTTCAGGCCTAAGCCTTAGCTACAAATCTGTTCTACTTGGAGCAGCTCAAGATGATGCTCAATCTGTTGCACAAAGGGATTGTGCAATTATTATGAATGCAATCCAAATGTATGCAGAGGATGGCGTACTTGATAGTATGATGTTTTCAAATCCATCAACTGGCTATTATACATTTAATGTATCAGGAACTTCTAAATTAAATGCAGATGTTTCTATGGAGTTAGGTAGTGCAGCGGATTTGGACGGTGATGGAAATCCTGATTCAGGATATAACTCAAGTCAATACTATAATCTTTTCCCTTGTGGTGGAGATGATGCTTTTGTTAAGTCAAAGGCAGATAGCGATTTTGCTTCAACAGATTCTGCAAAGCAAAACAAGAAGTTTAGATATTATTCAATTAGCAGAACAACACAAAAGTCAACTGATAATACAGCTACTGAGGTAGGATACTATGTTTACCATGTAAAGACATATGTATATTATAACGAAAAAAGCTGTTCAGTTTGTGAAGGTGATGTAATTGTTAAGCAGTAAGAAAGGGAGGAGAGTAAAATGATCAGATTTCAAAAAACAAAGGCTATAAAACGCTTGTCTAAAAATATTAGAAGCAAGCGTGGTGCTACTCTTGTTGAGCTGATTGCTACTGTTGCAATATTGTCAATAGTTGCATCTCTTTCCTTGCAAGCAATTATTGTTGCTGCTGAAGAATCTCAAAGAGTAAAGATAATATCTGAAAGTCAGCGAGCAATTTCACTGATTGAACAGCAAATTAATACATATGCTCGAAATGCCACAAGAATTGATATGGTTACATACAATGTACCTTCAACTGGTAATATTAACAATGCTATAACTAGTTATGTTAATGACAGAAATCTTGGTGGTGACCCTTTTCATGATGATGAAGTAGACGAATCCAGACATACAAAAGACGATGATGGAGACTATATTTTATATTGGTCTGGAGAGGGTGCAACAGCTAATTCTAAAGGATTTAATGTTACGCTGGCTAAGTTTGACAAGGACGAAATTACGTCTAATAAATTCAAAAAAATTATTCATGTAGACAATATTAAAGAACTTAACTTTAAGCTAAGACGTCTACAGTCAGATAATGGTAGAACTACCAATCATTCCTATGTATTGGATTATACTTTAATTTCTCCAACTGGATTTGAAATTATTGACCAAACTGTTGATTCAACTGGTGCATCGGCAAATAGTGGTGCTTATTCAGTATTTTCTGGTGTTGTGTTGAACAATTTGCGTGATTCTTTATCTGCATCTGGTGATATATTAAAGATTTCAAAACCTGTAGAGGAAAGTGACGGTAGTAAAAATTATTGTTTTATAATTTTCAGAACTGTAAAAGTTGCTAAATAATTAAAATGAAGAGGGTGGTCTTAGGACTGCCCTCTTTGGAATTTGTAAGGTAGAATATATTTAACTGAAATTCTTATATAAAGTACAACCATTATAAAGTGCTTTCAACATAATTCTAATTGAAACAAATAATCAAAAAATTCTTGCAGTTTTACTTGACAAAAACATTGGCTGTATATATAATATTAACTAGTGTTTTGAATCTGTCTGATTTTTTCTATTAAGAGTAAGGAGTGTTTAGCTTGATTCTTGACTTAAAAGGTCTGTTTGTAACAGAGGGTCTTGTTATACACAAGGAGTATACTCTTAATATGGAAGATACAATGGTTAATGGCGAAAAGCCTTTTACTTCACCTGTAAAGGTTAATATTCAGGCAGAAAATCGAGCAGGGTTAGTTAAGCTTTCTCTGGCAACTAGCTTTGACTATGAAAAGCCTTGCGATCGTTGCGGAACCGATGTAGCCAAATGCTTAAATTATAATTTTGAGCATTATCTGGTTACCTCCCTAAGCGGTGACCAAAATGACGATTATATCGAAACTCCTGATCACACAATAGATATTGATGAATTAGTAACTACTGATATATTGTTAGAGTTACCGTCTAAGCATCTATGCAGTGATTACTGTAAAGGACTTTGTCCTAAATGTGGTACAGACCTAAATAAATCAACTTGCAGTTGTATCACAAAAGATATAGACCCTCGATTAGAGGCTCTTAAAAAATTATTAGATTAAGAACAGTGGTTCAAAAAATATTTTTTTGATTAAAAGGAGAGACTAGATATGGCAGTACCAAAGAGAAAAACATCTCACGCTAGAAAGAATAAGAGAAGATCAACAGTTTGGAAAATGGAAGCTCCTGCTCTTGTAAAATGCCCTAACTGTGGCGAGTACAAAACACCTCACAGAGTATGTGGTGCGTGTGGCTTCTACAAGGGTAGAGAAGTTATCAAAATGGACGTTTGATTTAATGGCATTTAGAGGAGGCTAGTTTTAGTCTCCTCTTATTTTTGTCTTTTAATATAAATATATCTAAAGCTTGTCATTTTTTAAGATTTTTAATTGTAAGGATTATTATTAATGAAAGAAAATTAAGATAAGAATATAAAAGCAACTATGTTTACTATAGCTGAGATTTGTTCGTTGATAGGAATTATATGTAGTATTATATGTATAGTATCTGAACTGATAAATCCAAATGATAAAATTGCAATATGGTCTATTACATTGCTAAGTAATATTGCTCTTTTTGCTAATGTACAGATTAATAAAAATAATGATTCTAAGTAAATTAGTTTTCTGTATTTTAGGAAATATAATACAACTTAAAGTATTTTATATAAATTTGTAGAAGATTTTTTTATCTTGTGGTAAAATAAAATAAGTACGTAAATAAAAGGAGGGTAACCTGTGGCAGTTATTATTTCATCTGTTGCTAAAAATAGCAAGGCAGACAAATGTAGTATTATTTCTGGAGAAAAATTACTTACCATTAATGGCAATAAAATAATTGATGTGCTGGATTATAGATTTTATCAAACAGCCAGAGAGGTTGCTCTGGAAATTGAAGATAAACAGGGTATAGTTCGTACTGTAAATATTAAAAAAGGCGAGTATGAGGAAATTGGACTAGAGTTTGAAACCTATCTTATGGATAAGCAACATTCTTGTAGAAATAAGTGTATTTTTTGCTTTATAGACCAGTTGCCAAAAGGTATGCGTAGCAGTCTTTATTTTAAAGATGATGACTCTAGGCTTTCTTTTTTGTTTGGTAATTATATCACACTTACGAATCTATCACAGCACGAAGTAGATAGAATTATAAAAATGCACATTAGCCCTATAAATGTTTCTGTTCATACAACTAATCCAGAATTAAGAGTTAAAATGATGAATAATCGTTTTGCAGGAGATGCTCTTAAAGTTTTGCCTAAACTTGCTGAAGCAGGCATAAAAATTAACTGTCAAATTGTTTCTTGCCCAGGTATTAATGATGGTCCAGAGCTTGAACGCACTTTGACAGATTTAGAAGCACTTTACCCAGCAGTAGAGTGTGTAGCTGTTGTCCCTGTTGGATTAACAAGATACCGTGAAGGTTTATATCCTCTTGTTGAGTATACTAAGGAAACAGCAACTGAAACTCTTAACTTAATTGAAAGCTATGGCGAAAAATTTATTGAAAAATACGGTAGCAGAATTGTTTTTGCATCTGACGAATTTTTCTTAAAGGCTCAGCGTGAAATTCCACTGGCAGATTATTACGAAGACTTTTCTCAGCTAGATAATGGTGTGGGATTATTATCTTTATTAAGAGATGAGCTTTTATATGCTTTGGAAGATGAAACAGAGTTCTGTAAGGTTGCTAATATTACTCTTGCCTGTGGCACAGGTGTTGCAGAATTTATGCGAGAGTTACTTAAAAATATAGAAAATAAGTTTAATAATGTTAATATAAATGTAATAGGTATTAAAAACAATTTTTTTGGTGGTGGCGTTGATGTGTCTGGGCTTGTAACCGGTCAAGATTTAATAGCCCAACTAAAAGGTAAACAACTGGGGGATAAATTACTTATTCCGTCAGTTATGCTTAGAAGAGAGGGAGATATATTTCTTGATGATATATCTCTGGAACAGGTTGAGGAAGAGCTTGGCATTAATGTTATACCAATAAATAATAATGGTGAAGAATTGCTAAAGGAGATACTCAGCTGATAAAGGAGGAAAAATTATGGCTAGACCGGTTATTGCTATTGTTGGCAGACCAAATGTAGGAAAATCTACACTGTTTAATAAGCTGGTAGGTGAGAGAATTTCTATTGTAGATGATACCCCTGGTGTAACTAGAGATAGAATTTATGGTAAAGTGGAGTGGCTTGATAAAGTAGCAGATATTATTGATACAGGTGGTATAGAGCCATATTCCGATGATATTATTCTTAAACAAATGCGTAGACAGGCAGAACTTGCTATTGACGCTGCTGATGTTATTATTTTTGTTACTGATTTAAGAAGTGGTGTTGTAGCATCTGATTCCGAGGTTGCTACTATGCTTCAAAAAAGTGGTAGACCAATAGTTCTATGCGTAAATAAATGCGATAAAATTGGTGAACCTGAACCAGAGTTTTACGAGTTTTATAACCTTGGCTTGGGTGACCCTATTCAGGTTTCCTCTGTACATGGTCACGGTACAGGAGATTTACTTGAAGCTGTTTTTGACCACATTCCAGACAGTGCTTGGGAAGAGAATGACGGAGAAATTATTAGCGTAGCCGTAATAGGTAAGCCTAATGTTGGTAAAAGCTCACTTATTAATCGTATAACAGGTGAGGAGAGATGTATCGTTTCTAACATTGCTGGTACTACCAGAGATTCTATTGATACAATGGTAGAAAATAAGCACGGAATGTTTAACTTTACTGACACTGCTGGTATGCGTAGAAAGAATAAAGTTGATGATGCTATTGAGAAATATAGTATAATCCGTGCTAAAATGGCAATAGAACGCAGTGATGTTTGCGTAATTATGATAGATGCTACAGAGGGCTTTACAGAGCAAGACTCTAAGGTTGCAGGCTTAGCTCACGAGGCTGGAAAGGCTTGTATTATTGCTGTAAATAAATGGGACGCTATTGAAAAAGACGGTATGACAATGAACACATATAAAAAAGACCTTGAAAAGGACTTTGCTTTTATGTCATATGCACCTATGATATTTATTTCTGCAAAAACAGGTCAGCGTTTAGATAAGCTGTTTGAGATGATTAAGGCAGTAGCAAACTCTAATTCAATGCGTATTAAAACAGGTACACTTAACGATGTTCTTGCACAGGCAACTGCACGAGTTCAGCCACCTACAGATAAGGGAAGAAGATTAAAGATTTTCTATATGACACAGGCAAGTACAAAGCCACCTACATTTGTTTGCTTTGTAAATTCAGCAGAACTGTTCCATTTTTCTTATCAAAGATACCTTGAGAATAGAATTAGAGAAACCTTTGGTTTGGAAGGTACACCAA
>JAXKHT010000167.1:0-4843 GCA_036549705.1 Acutalibacteraceae bacterium
GGATTGAAAAAGTATTTTGAAATTGAAAAAGACTTCTTTGGTAAACCTACTAAATTTTTGAAAGCTGTTGACAATGTTAGCTTTAATGCAGGTAAAGGTGAGGTTATAGGTTTTGTTGGTGATAACGGAGCTGGAAAAACAACAGTTATTAAATGCTTAACAGGTATACTGCAATCTGATGGCGGTACAATAACTGTTTGCGGAAAAGAAGTGGGCAAGGGAACAGATTCTAAAAAATGTATCGGTTATACAGCAGATAATCCGGATTTTATGTTGCGTTTAACCTGTAGAGAATATTTGGAGTTTCTGGCAGATGTATACGAAATTGATAAAAAAACTCGTGATGAAAACATAGAGAAACTTACTAAAAGATTTGAAATTGAGGAAGTATTGCCTTCACGTCTTGACTCTTGCTCTCACGGTACTCGTCAAAAAATAATGGTAACAGGTGCGTTAATACATAATCCACCAGTGTGGATATTGGACGAGCCTATGACAGGTCTTGACCCTCAGTCTGCATATCGTCTTAAAAAAATGATAAGAGAACACGCTCAAAAGGGTAACTGTGTGTTGTTTTCTACTCATGTTTTGGACACAGCTGAAGAGCTTTGCGACAAGGTTATAATTATTCGTAAAGGTAAGGTTGTATGCTTTGATACTGTTGAAAATCTAAAAAATAAATATGGTGGAGCTTCTCTAGAAGACAGTTATTTGAATATAGTAGGTGACATAGATGAAAAATAGTATTAATAAAATCAGCCTACTTACAAAAGCATTGCTTAAAAATTCAACAGCCGACAGTGACCCATTTAAGTTTAAGGGATTAAAAATAGCAATAGTTACTTTTGGTTCTGTAATAATGTTTGGCTGTGCTATATTGGTAGGCTTTTTTACTCATTTGCTTACAACTGCTGTTACTTTAATTGGTGGAAACGGCACAGAAGCGTGTCAGCTTATAATGTTTTTTATTAGTATATTTGGTGGCGTGTTTGGTGTTAATGTGGTTTGCGGTTTGCTGTATTTTTCGGTAGACCTTTCACGAATACTACCATACCCATTTAAGCCTCAAGAAATCTGTATGTCTAAATTAATTGTAGGTTATCTGCAAGAAAGTATTATGGAATTTTTAGTATTAATAGGCATACTAGTTGGATTTATGATAGCAGATGGGGTGTCAATACTGGGTGTAATCTTTTCTGCAATAGGTGTTGTGTTGTTACCAATTTTACCATTATTCTATTGTGCTTTGTTTGCAATGGTGTTTATGAGTCTTGCTAAAAAAACTCATTCAATTAAAAATGTTAATTTGGTTTCTGCATTATGTGGAATAGTATTTATGCTTATTTTCCTTGCTTCTTTGCTACAGTTAAATGACATTACTGCTGAGGGTTTTATATACAGCCTTGCAGATGGCAGTAATGCTTTTATGACTATAATGCAATATGTTTTCTTTACTGTACCACTGTTGGCATTTGCTATCAGTCAGCAAAATATACTTTTGATATTATTGTTTATCCTTGCACATATAATTATGGTTGCTATTTTATATTTGTTGTCATCAAAATTATATATGAATGGCGTTACTGCTGTAATGTCTGCTGGCAAAAAACAATCTAACACACAGCGTATCAGCAAAAAGAGCCATAGTATGTTTATGGCGTGTTTTTATAGAGAGTTAAAAACACTATTGCGTACTCCTACATACATAATAAATTGCATTGCACCAAATGCGTTGTTACCATTAACTGGTTTAATTATTATTGTCACAGGTACAGCTACAGAGGTAAGAGATGTAGTTTACTCTCAAAATTCACCAGATGTTCTAATTCTCTTTGCCATTACAATACTTTGTTGTCTTATAACTGCAATGAGTGGTCTTTCTACCTCTGCATTTACAAGAGAAGGCAACCACGCAGACCTTCTAAAATACATTCCTGTACCATATAAAACACAAATTGATGTTAAGGCAGTTATAGCTTTGCTTTTCACTTTGCCAACATCTTTGTTAGGTATAATTCTTCTATGTATAGCATTAAATTGTACTCCTTTAATGACCATAGCTTGTTTAATTGCAGGTACATCAGCTGTAATTGCAACAAACTATTCTGGATTATTATTTGATGTTATGCATCCAAAGCTGGTTTGGGAGGACGAGCTTTCTGCCTTGCGTGGCAATATGAGTACGTTTTTACATATGGCTGTAGCTATTGGCGTAGGCGTGTTGTTAGCTGTTTTATATTTCTTGTTAGGTCAGTTTATGTTCATTCCTGTTATATTGGCTGTTATGGTTTTAGCAACTGTTTTATTGTCAGTATATGTTACAAAACGAGCAGTTATATTAATGGATGAAATGATTGTATAATACAGGTGATTAATATGAGTAAAATTTTAGTGTCAGGTTTAGTTAACATAGAAACAAATGTAAGAATTCGTCAGTTTCCTATTAATTATTATCCTATTGATTATGATTTCTTTGGGGTGAAATCCAGTGTAGGTGGAGTTGGCTATAACCTTTCAAAATCACTATCAACATTGGGAGATAGCGTTTGTCTGGTGTCTTATTTAGGAAATGATTTTGAGGCTCAGCATATAGAGCAAGAGCTTTCAAAAGCAGAAATAGATACAAAGTACATTCTTCATCAACTAAAAGAAACTCCAACCTCTGCTATTTTATATGATGAAAATGGTAAATGCCAAATCTATTGTGACTTAAAGGATATACAAGAAAAAACCTACCCATCTAACGAAGTAAATCTATCAGAATTTGATTTACTTGCAATATGTAATATAAATTTTAATAGACAATTATTAAAACAAGCCAAGTCTATGGGTAAAACAATAGCCACCGATGTTCATGTGTTAAGTAATATTAACGATGAATACAACCTTGATTTTATGGAGTGTGCAGATATTTTGTTCCTAAGCCACGAAGGAATAAATGGTGAACCACTTGAATTTCTTTTAAGCCTTGCAACAAAGTATAACAACAGTATTATTGTTTTGTCACAAGGTAGTAAAGGCGTTCTTATGTATGTTAAAGGTGATAATTGTGTATATCAGGTAGACTGTGTGCCAAATGATAATATTGTAAATACAGTTGGTGCAGGTGACTCTTTGTTTAGTAGCTTTTTACACTATTATGCAAAAGGAGTATCTCCAATACAATCTATAAAACTTGCACAAACCTTTGCTTCTCATAAAATAAGCTTTAATGGTGCATCTGTAGGTTTTTATACAGAGGAAGAACTAATGCAAGATTTTAACTCTAAAAGTATAAATCATACTGTAATTCCGTTGCAGTAAATAGGAGGTATACAGTGAAAGATTACGAAGTAATTCTTTTTGATCTTGATGGTACAGTTATTGACCAAGGCTTGGGTATAATAAATTCTGTTATGTATTCCCTTGAAAAATTCAATATAAGGGTGGATAATCCAAAAGAATTGCATAAATTTATAGGTCCACCTTTGCATAAATCCTTTGAAGAGTTTTATGGCTTTTCTGAAGAACAAGCTATGAAAGCAGTTGAATATTACCGTGAATACTATAAAGATAAGGGTATTTACCAGACAGAAATATATAACGGTATTGAAGATGTGCTTAAAGAGTTAAAAGATAATCAAAAAATTATAGCACTGTCAACGTCAAAGCCACAGTTTTTTTCAGAAAAAATCTTGGACTTTCTAAAATTAACATCTTATTTTGATGTTATAGTTGGTTCTAATCTAGATGGTACACGCACCGACAAGGCAGAGATAATAGAATATACTATATCTCAATTCAATGCCATTAAAGCTGTTGACATATCTAAAGTAATTATTGTAGGTGACAGAAAGCACGATATTATAGGAGCAAAAACCGCAGGAATAGATAGTCTTGGTGTGTTGTATGGCTACGGAAGTAAAGAGGAGTTGGACAATGTAAAACCAACCTATATTGCATCTACACCTCATAATATTACCGAGATTTTGTTGAATAAATAATACAAATGTTAGATGTTTTTGCTGTATCATAAAATTACTTTTATGTAGGGAGTATCTGAAAACAGAAAAATGACTGAATTATTCGCTAATACCAGGCAAGTTTGAGCAAAACACAGAAAAATACTAACGTATTTGGAGTATTTTTTGAGAAGAAATTGCACGTATTAGTAGAAATAAGCAGTTGTTTTGAGTTTTCAGATATGACCTAGTTGAAATCAGAAAAAATTTGTGTTATCATCTAAAGAGGTACAAAAGAATTTTCTCAGCAG
The DNA here is from genome assembly GCA_036549705.1 of Acutalibacteraceae bacterium. GTDB lineage: Bacteria > Bacillota > Clostridia > Oscillospirales > Acutalibacteraceae > CAG-964. The sequence goes on from JAXKHT010000167.1 coordinate 4,253, forward strand.
ATGGGAGCAATTTATATGAAAAATTTGAAAACTAAGATAATATCTGTTTTACTAACATTTACATTAATGGGTTCTTTAATGACTTCAACAGCATTTGCTGTTGGTGAAGACCAGATAACAGGAGATAGTGATATTGTAACAAATGAACCAGTTGTAGATACTCCTGTAGTAGATGAACCTGAATATATAGAACCCGTAGAACCAATAGAACCTGTTGACCCAGGCTACAGTGAACCAAGCTATGACGAGCCTAGTTATGATGAGCCAAGCTATGAGGAACCTGACTATGGAAATACAGGAGATAGCTCCAGCGTGGTTTCTCCAGACTATGATAATGGTTATGTTGACGATTCGTCATCAGATTATACTGACGATTACTATGATAGTTCTGACTCGCAAATTAATTACGATGCTGATTATTACAATAACTACTATGATTCAAGTTATGATAACAGTTTTCAATCTCAAGAAATTTATGATGAAAACGGATATTCATATGATGATTTTGAACGTGCAACTGATTACGACTCAGCATCAGTTAACACAGAAACTATGGTAGATATGTACAATAGTAACGGTAGTGACCATAAC
>JAXKHT010000025.1:0-22002 GCA_036549705.1 Acutalibacteraceae bacterium
CAGAAGCATAAATATCTCCCGTTGTTCCCAGCTGTACCCCAATTTTAGCATCAGCTAAATCGTCGGCACTTTTTATGTCAGATGCCGGCAGGGCGTTTGTGTTGTTTGAGCAGGCTGTAAAAGTAAACAAAATAGTTGTTGCAACCATAAGCACTGCAAAAACTCTGATAACCAAGTTGTTGTTTTTCCTCAGCAAAAATTTCTCCCTCTCTTTCGTTTTTTATTTGCATATTGCCAAACTATGGACAAAGCTATGCAAATAATTTATTAACATTAAGTTTACCATAGGGGGTGCTTTTTAGCAAGAGGATTACGATAATATAAAATATTGCACAAATTATTTTACTATCTTTTGCCCTATTAACGAAAAAGTTTGTTTTAATTGACTTTTATGGAAAAAAAATATATAATTATTCCGTTATGGCTGTAAATGTGACTTATAATGAGAAAGTTTTACTTTTCCGTATAGGTTTCGTAAGCAGTAAAAAAATTAAATTCCTATATGGAGGTAATACGAGTGAAAAGAGTTGCAAAACCAGTGTTTTTCGTCATTGCCATCCTAATACTTATTCTGAGTTATTTTGCTACTTTTGGTTTGCATACTCAGTACGGTGATATTGACACAACCGTAGTTAAAGGTATTGGTGACATAAGATGGGGTATTGACATTCGTGGTGGTGTAGAGGCTACTTTTAGACCAGCCGACGGTGTAAATGCCAGTGACGAAGAAATCGAAGCTGCAAAAGCAGTTATTGAAACAAGACTTGTTTCAAACAACATTACAGACTATGAATTGTATGCAGATTCTTCAAGTGACAGAATTATTGTAAGATTCCCTTGGAAAGAAACAGAAACATCATTTGATGCCAAGGCTGCTATTGAGGAAATTTCAGCAACAGCTCAGCTAACATTCAGACCAGGTATGTCATATGCTACAACTGATATGAATGGCGAGGGCGAAACAGTTTATAAAACACCAACTGGCGACAGTGAAAAGATTTTGATGGACGGTAGTAACATCGCATCTGCACAGGCTGGTATGAGTGGTGCAGAGTACGTTGTAAGCCTAAAACTAAAGGACGCTAATCTGTTTAAGGAGATTACAACAGAGTACTTGAATCAGACAGTATCAATTTGGTTAGATGACGAAATGATTTCTGCCCCAACAGTACAGTCTGCTATTACAAATGGCGAAGCTATTATTAACGGTCTAAGCAATGCAGAAGAAGCACAGAATCTTGCTGTAAAGATTAATGCAGGTGCTTTACCATTTAAGTTGGAAACAACAAGCTTTGGTTCTGTTGACCCAACATTAGGTGAGTCTGCTTTGGTTGCTATGGGTTATGCAGCTATTGTAGCTTTAATATTTATGGTAATATTCCTAGTTGCTATGTACAGACTTCCTGGCTTTATTGCAGTTGTTGCATTGCTAGGTCAGTTAGCACTTAGCGTTTCAGCCGTTTCAGGCTTGTTCCCTGTAATCCCAAGCTTTACAATGACATTGCCAGGTATAGCAGGTATGATTCTTTCAATAGGTATGGGTGCCGATGCTAACATTATCACAGCAGAGCGTGTTCGTGAAGAGCTAAGAGCAGGCAAAACTATTGACGGTGCTGTTATTACTGGTACAAAGGGTTCATTTTGGGCTATTTTTGACGGTAACATAACAGTTATTATTGTAGCAATTATTCTATTGCTTGTATTTGGTCCTGTTAATATCTTGTCAGGTATTTTTGGTCCATCAACAACAGGTACAATTTATTCATTTGGTTATACACTACTTGTTGGTGTTATATCTAACTTTATTATGGGTGTAGCTGCTGCAAGATTAATGCTAAAATCTGCATCTGGCTTAAAGCCATTGCGTAAAAAGTGGTTGTTTGGAGGTGCCGGTAAATAATGAAAAAGACAATGAATTTTACAGGAACTTCTAAAGTATTCTTTGGTATTTCAATAGCAATTTTTGTTATTGGTATTGTTTGTAACTTTATTTTTGGTACAACATTGGATATTCAGTTTACAGGTGGTACTATTATACAGTATAACTATGTAGGTGAGATTAATACTGATGAAATGAAGGATTTAATCCAGACAAATACAGAAGACACAGTTTCTTTCAGTGTTAGTGACAATATTACAGTAGCAGAAGACGGAAGTCAGCTACAGAATGGTTATTTGCTATCTGTTCAATTCTCTGGTAAGCAAACAATTACAACAGAGGTTATGGAAAAGGTAACAAAGTCATTGCAAGAGAAATTCCCTGACAATAAATTTGAGGTTATGGAGTCACAGTCTGTTGAATCTTCAATGGGTTGGAAATTCTTTACAAAGTGCTTATGTGCAGTTGCATTGGCTTGTGTATTGATGGTGATTTTTGTAACATTTAGATTTAAGAGAATTGGTGGTTTGTCTGCTGGTGTAATGGCATTGGTTGCTTTGTTCCACGATGTTCTTATGATTTACTTCACTTTTGTAATTTTAAGAATGCCAATAGATAGTAACTTTATTGCTGTTGTTCTTATGATTCTTGGTTACTCACTAAATGATACTATAGTTATCTACGACCGTGTTCGTGAAAACAGAAACCGTATGGGTGGTAAAAAGATTGATTATGATGTACTGTTTAACACCAGTGCTACACAGGTGTTTAGAAGAACATTGTGTACATCAATAACAACACTTGCTGCTATTGTAAGCGTACTTGTTTTTGCTTTAGTATTTAACCTACAGTCAGTAGTTTCATTTGCATTACCTATGGTTGTGGGTGTGCTTTCAGGTTGTTACTCTTCTATTTGTATTGCTGGTCCACTATGGGTTATGTGGCAGAAGAAAAAGCAGAGTACAGTAAAAACTGCTAAGAAGTAATTTAAGTATTTAATACTTTGTATTTATAGACTGCGTTGCAATTTTTGTAACGCAGTCTATTTGCATATTCTGATAAAATGTATTATAATAAATTGTTATAATTATTCATACTAAACTTTAATTATAAATACGAAAAAGATTTTTATTAATGTGTGCCTGTTAATATAAATATCCAAAAAGGCTGGTGATATTATGGCGATTCTAACCTGTGACAAAGTTACAATGAGCTACGACGGCAATGTAGTTTTTAAGGACCTTAGCTTTAATTTGAATACAGGTGACTACCTGTGTATTGTAGGCGAAAACGGTTCTGGTAAAAGTACACTTATGAAAGGTATATTGGGGCTTCATACTCCAAGATATGGCAGATTTATATTTGATGATGGATTAAAGCAAAATGAAATAGGCTATCTTCCACAGCAAACAGGAGCCCAAAAGGATTTTCCTGCATCTGTGTGGGAGGTTGTGTTGTCTGGCAGATTAAATAAAAATCGTATACTTGGCTTTTACAGCAAGGCTGATAAAGCTGTAGCTATGGAAAATTTAGAAAAGCTGGGTATACCAAATTTGAAAAAAAGTTGTTACCGAGAGCTTTCTGGTGGTCAACAACAAAGGGTGCTACTTGCAAGAGCCTTATGTGCTACAGGTAAACTTATATTACTGGACGAGCCTGTTGCAGGGCTTGACCCTTTAGCTATGGCACATATGTATTCCATAATAAAGGATTTGAATGTGCAAGATAAAATAACAGTAATTATGGTATCTCACGATATAATAAGTGCTGTAAAATATGCCACACATATTCTTCATTTGTGTAGCAACGGAGATATGTTTTTTGGCACAACAGAGGAATACAAGCATAGTCAGCTTGGCAGTAGATTTTTATATCATAACTGTCATTGTGATGAGTGCGAGGTACACGAAAAGCGTCATTTGAATATTAAACAAGAAAGTAAACAGAATGATAACTGTTGCTGTGATTGTAACGATAAATCTAAAGGGGGTACCTGCTAATGGATTTACTGTCTATGTTTGAGTATGGCTTTATGGTTCGTGCCTTAGTTGTAGGTATTCCTGTAGCACTGTGTGCTGCCTTGTTGGGGGTTAGCTTGGTGTTGAAAAGGTATTCTATGATAGGCGATGGCTTATCTCACGTGGGTTTTGGTGCGTTAGCTATAGCCTCTGCATTTAATTGGGTACCTTTGCCAGTGGCAATTCCTATTGTAGTTTTGGCTGCGTTTTTACTGTTACGATTAAGCGAAAATAGTAAAATAAAGGGAGATTCAGCTATAGCTATTATTTCCAGCAGTTCATTGGCTATTGGTGTAACAATAGCTACTATGCAAAATGGTATGAATACAGATATAAGCAATTATCTGTTTGGCAGTATAGTTGCAACATCTACATTTGATGCAATTTTAAGTGTAGCTTTATCTGCTGTAGTAATTATTATATTTGTAGTGTTTTATAACAGGATATTTGCTGTTACATTTGACGAGAATTTCTCTAAAGCAACGGGTATAAAGGTAAGTTTTTATAATGTGATAATTGCAATTTTAACTGCTCTTACTGTTGTGCTGGGTATGAGGATAATGGGTACTTTGTTAATATCCAGTCTTATTATTTTTCCTGCATTAACATCTATGCAGATATGCAAAACCTTTAGAAGTGTTATAATAACCTCTGCTATTCTGTCGGTTATATGCTTCTTTATAGGTATATCTATATCTTATTTGTACGGTACACCAACTGGTGCCAGTATAGTAATTGTAAATATAGTTGCCTTTGTTATATTTACACTGGTGAAAAAGGTTAAAAATTAAGTTTATATAGCGTAACCTGTGTAGTATATGTAATCTAATTAAAAATTGCGATTAATTAGATGTTGGTATTGGCACAGTATCCGCAAAATTTGGCGGTGTGGTGTTGTATAAATTTATTGATTATGATATAATTAATCCTAATTGGAGGTGTTTCACTAATGGTAAAAGCAAAAAGAGAGTCAGGTATAGAACTTTTACGAATTATAGCCATGGTGCAAATTGTTTATTTGCATTTGTATCAATATTCCGGTTTACGTGTAACATCAATAGCATCTGGTGAAATAGATGGTTTTGTTACTACTTTGGCGTGGGTTTTGTGTAGAACTCCTGTTGATGTTTTCATAATGATTTCTGGTTATTTTATGATAACGGCAAAGTTTAATATAAAGAAAACCTGGGGTAAAGTAGCAAATGTTTGGGGAGCTATGATTTTTTACTCTATTTCAATAGCGGTAATTTATTTTATGTTTAATCCTAATAAGATTAACAATCTTACAGTGGCAAGTGCGTTGCTACCATTCTTCTCCAGAAAATGGTATTTCTTAACTAATTACATTATTATAATGCTGTTAAGTCCGTTTATTAATAAGCTGTTGGTTTCTATTAGTAAAAGGCAATATCAATATTTGTTAGCATTAACGATACTTATTTTCAGTGTGTGGGCAACATTGTCAAAAGTAGATGTGTTGGACGAGGTTTTGGGTATCCATAAAGTATTAGACCCTTATTATGGCAAAAGCTTAACAGGCTTTATTATGATGTATATTATTGGGGGATATTTACGACTATATTGTCCACAAAAGTATGACGAGCATGGTATAACAACACCTAATATAATATATTTGTTAGGCTTTTTATTACTTTGTGTTGTAGATATTGGATTATACTATTGGCTACCAGAATATAAGCATGTGTTTGGTATGTTTAATAACCCTATCGTACTGGCTGAGTCAGCGTTACTACTACTATTCTTTAGAGATTTATATATTTTTTCTGATAAAATAAATCTTGTGGCAAGTACAACCTTGGGTATATATATTATTCACGAACACCCATATGTGCGTGAATGTATATGGAACTTGATTAGCTTCAGAGATAAGTGGCTGTATGACACAATAATATATATTCCATTAGCTATTTTAGCTTGTGCATTAGTTTTTGTATTATGTGGTGCTATAGAGTACGGTAGAGTAAAGCTGTTTGGATTTTTGGGAGAAGTATTTACCTTTGAGAAAAAAATTGAGTAATTGCTATTACTATATATATAAGTTAAGTACACAAAAATTAACTTACTACCATATGATATGTTATAATAATCTTTATTTAACCACTGGATAAAATCCAGTGGTTAATAGTTGAATAATAAATATTAAAACTGTATTAGCGTATTTTAATTGAAGTTATATTTGGTCTTTAATTAGATTTGAGTATTAGTATATTGATTATGTTGTATAATCAGCTTTTTATAGAAAGAGGGGAGTAGGATTACATTTAGTAATCTTATGCTTATGACAAAGGGAACAAATGAAATGAATTTTAATATTAATAAACATTTAGAAAATAGTCACGAAACTATAGGCAGTTATTATAATGCAGAGGAGATATATCCTTTGTATTATGGTAAGGATTTAGGTGCAGAATACACACCACAGGAAACTACCTTTAAGGTTTGGGCACCAAGTGCAAGTCAGGTGCTACTTAACCTATATAAAACAGGCTCAGACGTTGAACACGGTGCAGGCAAACTATTGTCAGCAAATATGAAGAAAAATCCTAACAACGGCGTGTGGAGTATTGTTGTAACCAGTGACCTAAATGGAATTTATTATACCTATACAGTTACTGTTGACGGACAAGAGAGAGAAACACAAGATGTTTATTCTAAAGCAGTTGGTGTTAACGGTAACCGTTCAATGGTAATTGATATGAAATCAACAGACCCAGAAGGCTGGGAAAACGACAAGCACGTTTTAGTTGATAAGCCAACAGATGCAGTAATTTGGGAGGTTCACGTTCGTGACTTTTCAATAAGTAAAACATCAGGCGTAAATCACGAAAAAAGAGGTAAATACATTGCGTTTACTCAACGTGGTACAACTGTAAACAGACAGAAAAATTACTCTACCTGTGTAGAATACCTTGTTGAGCAGGGTGTAAATTATGTGCATCTTAACCCTGTGTTTGACTTTGGCTCTGTAGACGAGGCAATGCAAACATCTCAATACAACTGGGGATATGACCCTGTAAACTTTAATGTACCAGAAGGCTCTTATTCTACTAATGCCGCCAAAGGTGAAGTAAGAATTAATGAGTTTAAGCAGATGGTACAGGCATTACACGACAGAGGCATTGGCGTTATTATGGATGTTGTTTACAATCATCTATATTCTGCTGGTGACAGCTGTTTTGAAAAGACCGTACCAGGCTACTATTTTAGAATGTATTCAAAGCACCAATTCTTTAATGGTAGTGGTTGTGGTAATGTAACAGCATCAGATAAGGCTATGTTCAGAAAATATATGATAGACTCTGTAACCTATTGGGCTAAGGAATATCATATAGACGGTTTCCGTTTTGACCTTATGGGCTGTCACGATGTTATTACAATGAATAAAATAAGAGAAGCACTGGACGAAATAGACCCTAGAATATTAATGTATGGTGAGCCTTGGATGGCTGACTGGATGGGCAACGGTATAAGCGGTGACTATGCTTGTACAACTCAAAATGCTTATAAAGTAGACCCAAGAGTTGGTATGTTTAGCGACAGTATAAGAAATACATTAAAGGGAAATACAGATGATGACTCTATAGGCTATATTCAAGGTGCTGTTAATTTAAATAATCAAATAAAGTCAGGTATGATGGGTGGAGCTTGCGAAACCTTTGGTAAATGGGCAAGACAACCTATGCAGTGTATAACATATAACTCTGCTCACGATAATTTAACACTGTGGGATAAAATTTTGCGTTCTAACGGTAGCAGTGACTATAATGGTCATAACAGCATTTTGTTGGCACAGAATAAGCTGTCTGCTGTTATTGTATTAACTTCTCAAGGCGTACCTTTTTATCTTGCTGGCGAAGAATTTGCAAGAACAAAATTTGGCGACCACAACAGCTATAAATCTGCTGATGATGTTAATAAAATAGATTGGACTAGAGTTAGCAGATATAACAATTTGGTTCAATATTATAAAGGTCTTATGGCTATTCGTGCTGCTTACTCTCCTTTCCGTAATGGTGACGGTTCTTCTATAGCAGACACATATTTTGTTGAGGACGGAAGTGCTGTTGCTTACACAATAAAAAATAATACCCCTAATGCTGAAAATGAATGGGGAATAGTTGCTGTTTTAGTTAACAACAGTGCCAGCCCCAAAACATTGGAGCTAAAGGTTAATGGTGGAGAAACTCCAGACACTTGGGCAGTTGTTGTTAACAGCGACAGGGCAGGACTTGAACGCCTTGGAACTATTCATAACAGTAAAATAACAGTTCCAAGAAGAAGTGCTTTGGTTTTGGTAGATGATAAAACCTTTGACAGATTGAAAAAGACTGATAAAAGCTATCATACTGTTGTAACAAAGCATATTGACAAAGACACCAATGAAGTTGTAAGAGAGGTTTCCTCACATTATATTAAGGGTACAACATATAGAACATATCCTTGTAACAGTATTATGTTTGATTATAAGGTTGTTGGCAGTGAGGGCGAGCTTAACGGTGTAATTGATGATGAAGATATAGAGATAAAATATTTTTACGAAAAAGACCAAAGAGAAAGCTTTACATTGTCAAGAGTTCAGATTACAGACGACGGAACACCAATTGTAGGAGTAACCAGCAAAAAGGTTAAAATTGGTGATAAATACGCTGTTATGCCTGTTTCTGTTCCTGGTTATGAGCTTGATACAGACCAGCTACCAAAGGCTATAGGTACAATTCGTGGTGATACAACCGTAACCTTTATTGATAAACTGGTTCCTGCTAAAAATCTAAAAATACATTATTTTAATCACAATGGCTGGATGATGCCTCATATATATATTTATGATGACCGTGGTGGTACAGCAAGACCTCTTACTGACCAGTGGCCAGGTACTCCTATGGTACCAGAGGACAATAATGGCTGGTGGACATTTGACGAAATAGATATAGACGAAGCACAGGTTATGTTTGGCGACGGTATATTTGCTCAAGAGCCTGGAGCACAGCACCCTGGTTATAATGTTTCTGGCGAGGTATGGATAAAAGACCAAAAGGTTTACTTTGACTCAAAGGTTGTTGTAAGCCATGTAGATGTATATGGCAACAAGTTGATTGATGATGTTATAATAGAGGGTAGAGGCAAATGCAATGAAGATACATATGTGGCTATGCCTAAAAAAGAATTGGGAACAGTTTTGAACAGCATAGGCGAAGTGTCAGGTATGTGGAGTACAACTGTTAAAAATGTGGTATTTGTCTATGACAAAGGTAAAAAGGAAAATAAAAAATAAGTACTTTTTGCGTATGGTATAGTTTTTACGGAATATGTATATAAAAAAATCGGGTTACCCTTGTGGGTTACCCGATTTTTTAACTATTAAGTATTATAAAATAATCATACGCAAAAGCACAGCCTGTGCAAAAGGTGTAATATAATCAAAACTCCATTTCCAACTCTAAGGAGTTCCAAACTTCTCCTAGAACTGTATAGGTTTCTGCTTTTTCTGGAATAATATCCTTAAATCCTACTGCCTTGTAGCAATGATAAGCTGATTCATTGTTTTCAAACACACCCAAGGTAACCTTTTTCGCCTTGTAGATGTCTTTTGCAAATGTTATGCCCAATTTAAGCATTTCTTTTCCGTAGCCTTTGCCACGCTTTTCAGGTTCTACAATTACAAAGCCAAATCTTAATTCGTCAAAGCTTTCTGTTGGTTTTCTTAATGTAAAAAAGCCTACAATTTCATCATCGTCAATGGCTGTAAATCCCATAAGATTGTTAACAAAGCCAAACTGTTCTTTGGTTATTGGGTATTCTCCCATAACACCAGCTGACCACTTGTAAAAGGCTTTTTCGTTGTTGCTCCAAGAAAGAATTTTCTCGGCGTCATTTGTGTTGTAAGGTCTTAATCTTAGTGCCATTTCTATTTCTCCTTATCATACTCTGCAAGTGCATAGCAGTTAATATCTAACTTTTCATTAAAAAATTTTTCAAGTAATTTGGTTGTTATAAGTGTTTCTTTTTGCTGTTTTGTAAGGGCTTTTATTTGGTATTCCAATTTACTGGCTAAAGAGCGGTTATCTGCTGTCCACGCTATTTCTAATTTTTGTGGGGTATGGTTAAGTGTGTATTTAGCACATTTTTTACCTTGTGAAAAATGCTCGTTCATTCTTTTTGCTAAATTAACCGTTATACCTGTGTATATAGAATTATCTTTACAGCGTAGCATATATATGTAGTACATTTTATAATCCTTATTTATATTTATTGTGGTATTTCTATAATATCATAACGAAAAGCTGTGTTCAATGCCAAAAGTTATCCTTGGTAATTTTGTTGAAAATAATCAAATTATCATTGACTAAATATAGTAAATAGTAGTATTATTAAGTTGTTCAAATTTATGTTTTGGCAGTATCAATCAATTAGCTAAGGCTGAAATTTTATGGTATTGCCTAGAATAAATATGTTAAGAAAGAGGTGTACTTATGGCACAGACAATGGCGTATAAATGTCCAAGCTGTGGTGGAGAGCTTGAGTTTGACTCTCAGTCGCAAAAAATGTCTTGCCCTTATTGCGACAATAAATATGATGTAGAATCATTAAGGCAATATGATGAGGTTCTAAATCAGCAACAAGCTGATAATATGGAATGGAATGAAAACGCTGGTCAAAGCTGGGCAGATGGCGAAATTGACAGTATGAATGTTTATATTTGTAACGGTTGTGGTGCAGAAATAGTTACAGATGATGCAACAACCGGTGCAACATTTTGTCCATACTGCAATAGCCCTGTAGTATTGTCAGGAAAATTTAGTGGTGCATTAAAGCCAGATTTGGTTATTCCTTTTGCACTTGATAAGGCTGCGGCAGTGGCTTCGTTGGAAAAACATCTAAAAGGAAAAAAACTTTTGCCAAAAGCATTTAAAGAGCAAAATCATATTGAAGAGGTTAAAGGTGTTTATGTACCTTTTTGGCTGTTTGATACTGATTCCCATGGTAATGTTAATTTTGAGGGTCAAAAGGTTCGCACCTGGAGAAGTGGTAATTATCGCTATACAGAAACAAGCCATTTTCTAATTCATCGCTCTGGTAGTGTTGCCTTTCAGGGTGTTCCTGTTGATGGTTCATCAAAAATGCCAGACGACCTTATGGAGTCTGTAGAGCCTTTTGATTTAAGCAAGGCAGTAGATTTCCAAACAGCCTATTTATCAGGCTATTTGGCAGATAAATATGATGTTACAGCAGAAGAAAGTGTTAGCCGTGCAAATGCTCGTATTAAACAGAGTACAGAGGACGCTTTAAGAAGTACCGTTAATGGTTTTTCTTCCGTTGTGGCTAAAAATAGCAGTGTTACATTTTCTAACAGTAAATACAAATACGCTCTTTATCCTGTGTGGATATTAAATACCACTTGGAATGGCGAGAGATACCTGTTTGCTATGAACGGACAAACAGGAAAATTTGTAGGTAATCTGCCAATGGATAAAGGTGCTTTTTGGCGTTGGTTTGGTTTAACTGCCGGAATTACAGCAGTTATATCATACATATTACTTAATTTTGGATATTACTTTTTAGGATAGGAGGTTAATAGCTATGAAAAAAATCATTAATTTATTTCTTGTTTTGGCTATATGCCTTCTTTCAATATCAACGGTATTTGCTGATGAAACAAAAAATTTTGTGTTTGACAACGCAGCGGCTATTGTTGAAGAAAAAGAAGACGAATTAAATAGCTTGTCCCAAAGAATGTATGATGATTATGGGATTGAGGTATTTGTTGCAGTTGCAAGTAATCTTAACGGCTCTATTTCTAAATTTTCACAGGATATATTTGAGCATCATAACACTACAGATGATGGTGTGTTGCTAACTATAATTGAAGACCGTAACGAGGCTTATATTTATACATCAGGAAGAATGGAAGGTCTGCTTAAAGAGAAAGACATTAAAAAATTAATTGATGTATACCAAAATAGTATCAGTATTCAGCAGGGTGCCTGTGATGTTCTTATGGCATTAAATGCAGAGCTTGAGAAGGATAATGTGCAAAATATTCCTGCGGACCGTTTAAATCCAAGGGTAGTAGATGATGCTGACTTGCTTAATACTGGTGAGGAACAAGCATTGTTGTCAAAGCTAGATGAAATTAGCGAAACTTATCAGTGTGATGTTGCAGTGGCAACAGTAAATTCCTTACAGGGCAAAACAGCAAGAAACTTTGCAGACGATTATTATGATTATAATGGCTATGGTATGGGAGAAAGCGATGACGGTGTACTACTTGTAATTAGTATCGAGGACCGTGATTGGTATGTAACAACACACGCTTTTGGTCTAACTGCTGTTACAGATTACGCTTTGGATAAAATGTCTGATAAATTTGTACCATATTTGTCAGATGGTGAGTATTACAACGCATTTATGTCATATGCAAATTCTTGTGAAAAATACATATCAATGGCAAGAGAAGGAAAACCATACGACAGAAACACTGCAAAAAGTGATGCTAGAAAAGATGGCTACATTCTAGGTATTGTACCATCAATTATTATTGCACTTATCGTTGCACTTTGTGTTACACTTAAGATGAAATCAGACTTAAAATCTGTTGCACCAAAAAGAGCTGCAGCAAATTATCAAATACCAAATTCTTTGAATATTACAAATAGTTATGAAACATTTTTATACAAAAATGTTAGAAAGACAAAAATAGAAAGCAGTTCTTCATCTGGTGGTAGCAGCTCCCACAGAAGCTCTTCCGGTAGAAGCCACGGTGGCGGTGGAGGAAAGTTCTAAGGCGATAATTTTCCCTACAGCTAATAAAAACGTATTTTATAATTGCTACTCCTATGGGGTGGCAATTATTTTTTTTGGAAAAATAGCTAAGTTGTTGACAAAAAATAAAAATGATATATAATATACCTATATTACTTTTTTGTTTATTTTTTATAAAAACAAAAAATAATAATAAATGGTAATAATCAAATGACAATAACAAACAATAATTATTCTTATTTATGGTTTTAAGGAGAGATTAAAATGGCAAAAAATCCTTATGCAGGTACAAAAACAGAAAAAAATCTATGGGAAGCATTTGCTGGTGAATCACAGGCAAGAAATAAATACACATATTTCGCATCTGTTGCTAAAAAAGCAGGCTACGAGCAAATCGCTGCACTATTTCTAAAAACAGCTGAAAACGAAAAAGAACACGCTAAGCTATGGTTTAAAGAGCTTGGTGAGCTTGGCACAACAGAGGAAAATCTTCTACACGCTGCCGAGGGCGAAAACGCAGAATGGACAGATATGTATGAGCGTATGGCTAAAGAAGCAGAGGAAGAGGGCTTTACAGAGCTTGCTGCTAAGTTTAGAGGCGTTGCTGCTATTGAGAAAGAACACGAAGAAAGATACCGTAAATTACTACAAAATGTTGAAGAAAAGAAGGTATTTGAGAAGAGTGGCGTAACAGTTTGGGAGTGCCGTAACTGTGGTCATATAGTTGTTGGCTTAAAAGCACCAGAGGTTTGCCCTGTATGTAATCACCCTCAAAGCTTCTTTGAGGTTAGACAGGAAAATTATTAATAAAAACTGTCATTAATAAAACTTTATATAATATGTTTATTATTCCCTAAAATTAATATTATTAAACAAAACCAGCCTTGCAAAACGATAACTTGCAAGGCTGGTTTAATTTTTTTTATTTTGTATTGGTATAATATATGTAACGGGCTACGCTTTGCTTGCGTAGCCCGTGTAACATCAGCACTAAAATTAAAAACTAAAAAGTTTTTAATACAGGTTATTATTATTTCAATATTTCAAGTAAGTATTCAAAACTTCCTCTTTTACCGTTATAAGGGAAATCTGCATTGTCTATTATACAATCCTCAACTAAGTAACAGTTAATACCGGCTTCACTTGCACCATACATATCTTCTTTAAGGTCATTTCCTATCATTAAGCAATCCTGTGGTTGTACCCCTAAACGCTGACAAATTGATAGATAATAATTTTTATGTGGTTTGCAATAGCTTTCGCTTTCGTAAGAGGTTATAAGGTCAAAGTCGCTTTCTTGTAAGCCTACCCAATTAAGTCTTGAAATTTGTCCGTCTAATGGGAATATTGGGTTAGATGCAAGTGCTACCTTTCTATTATAGTTGTGTGCTAAATCTACAACCTGTTTTGCTAATGGATTAGGTTCTGTACATTTTTTTGCGTTATTAAATTCTTTTGTATAAAAAGTGTCAAGGGTAGGGGAAATTTCAGCCTTGTTTAGCTTGGTAACAGAGATAAAATTATCCCAGAATACCTCCATATTACTTTTGCTACCATCGTTTTGCATCATAGCTTTTGTTGCGTACCAAATACATTTGGTTAAGGTTTCACCGTCTATTCCGTACTGTGCCATTACCTTGACAAGTTCGCCAAAATAGCCCTGTGTGAATTTGTTCATATCCATTGGTAATAAAGTACCATCTAAATCAAATAATATTGCTTTATATTCCATTTTTATCTTCCTGTTTTGTTTCTAAATTATTCTGTAATTTTTCTAATTTTGACATAGATTTAAATTCTGAGGCTATCATTATAGAAGTAGTAATCATAGCAAGTGAATCTGCAATAGGGCCTGCGTAAAGTATACCATCAATTTTGAAAATAAGCGGTAATATAATAAGTGATGGAAGCAGATATATAATCTGACGACTTAATGACAGAAAAGCACCTTTTCCCGGTTTGCCTATTGATGTGAAAAATGTAGTTGTTATAGGTTGCATAAAATTAAGAGCTGTAAGCATTAAGAAAATTCTAAAAAATCTTACTCCAAATTCAAAATATAACTCAGAACCTGAACCAAAACAAGCAATAATCTCTCTTGGGAATACTTGGAAAACTACTGCAACTATAACAGAAAGTGAACCGCCAGAGATTAAAGCCAACTTGTAAACATCACGAACTCTTTTGTAATTAGCCGCACCATAGTTATAGCTGACAATAGGCTGTGTTCCCTGTGCAATGCCTATTATTACAGAGAAGAATACCTGTGCTACCTTCATAACTATACCTGCACAGGCTATAGGAGTGGACTCTCCATAGATAGATAAAGCACCATAATGACGCAATAAATTGTTAAGAACAATTTGGGTAGACATCATAGCAACTTGGTTAATAAAAGACCCCATACCTATAGATATGATTTTTACTGAATGTTTCCAACCAATTAAAAAATGTTTAAATTTTAATTTTACAGTTCTAAATTGGAACATATATGCTATTACTATTAAACCAGATACAGCTTGACCTATAACTGTTGCAAGAGCAGCACCGCCCATTCCCATATCCATACCCATAACAAAAACAGCATCAAGTACAGTATTTATTATTGCACCTATAATGTTACAGCCCATAGCAATGTTAGGACTGCTGTCTGCACGGATAATGTTGGTTCCACCTGTGGTAAGTAATAAAAAAGGGAAACCAAAGGCTGTTATTCTCACATATTCCTCTGCGTAAGGTAAAACCTCTGTAGGGGCACCAAAACCAGTTAACAATGGTGTAAGGTTAAGCTGTGTGAATATACACAGCATTATACCACAGACTATTAGCAATGTAATAGAATTTCCTACAAAATAAGCAGCTCTTGCCTTTTTACCCATTCCCATAGCTAAATTAAAGCAGGAAGCACCACCTATACCAAATAAAAGTGAAAGTGCTATGCAAGATGTTGTAAGAGGGAAAGCTATGTTAGTGGCTGCGTTACCAAGCTCTCCAACTGCCTGTCCAATAAACAGCTGGTCTACTATGTTGTACAACGCACCTACCAGCATAGCAACTATGCTGGGTATTGCAAATTTAAGCATAAGACTAGATACAGGAGCCTTACCTAAAAGTTCAGATTTACTTGTGGCTTTCATACTTTATAACTCCATTTCTTTATTATTTTGTATATTTAAGGTAACACTGTATAAATATAAGTGGGTAATTTTGTGAAATTTACCTGTAGTGCTATCTTAAAATATTTAAACATTATCTTACAGTATACCACAATATTTTCCATTCCACAATAAGTTTTATTTTGATGTTAACTATTGAAAAAGTGTAAAATTATCTATTTTCTGTTGTTTTCGACTTTTTTCTCTGTTTTACTTGTTTGTAAGTGGCTGTTATGATATAATTAGCCTAGATTATATAATGGAGTGTACTATACATTCTATAAATTATGTAGGAGGTGTTGTTGTGCTTTCAGATATTGAAATTGCTCAGCAGGCTGAATTAATGCCAATAGTTGAGGTTGCACACAAGCTTGGTATTGAAGATGATGAACTTGAGTTTTATGGTAAGTATAAGGCTAAGCTAAGTGAGAGTCTGTTTGGCAGACTAAAGGATAAAGCTGATGGTAAACTTATTTTAGTTACTGCAATAAACCCTACACCAGCTGGCGAGGGCAAAACTACAGTTACTGCCGGCTTAGGTGAGGCTATGGCTAAAATAGGTAAAAACGCTGTTATTGCACTAAGAGAGCCATCTTTAGGCCCTGTATTTGGTGTTAAAGGTGGTGCAGCAGGTGGTGGTTATGCACAGGTATTGCCAATGGAAGATATTAATCTTCACTTTACAGGGGATATGCACGCTATAACATCTGCAAATAATCTGCTTTGTGCTATGTTAGACAACCATATCCAACAGGGTAATACATTAGGTATAGACCCACGTCAAATTCTATTTAAGCGTTGTTTGGATATGAATGACAGAGAGCTTAGAAGCATTATTGCTGGATTGGGTGGCAGAGTAAATGGTGTGCCAAGAGAGGACTCTTTCCAAATTACAGTTGCCAGTGAGGTTATGGCTATTCTTTGTCTTGTTGCTGATATTACAGACTTAAAAGAAAGATTAGGCAGAATTTTGGTGGCATATAAATACGACGGCTCTCCTGTATATGCAAAGGATATTAAGGCACAGGGGGCAATGGCTGCCTTATTAAAGGACGCTATTAAGCCTAATTTGGTGCAAACACTAGAGGGAACTCCTGCTATTATGCACGGTGGGCCTTTTGCAAATATTGCACACGGTTGTAACTCTGTTAGAGCAACAAGATTGGCTCTAAAATTGGGAGATTACTGCATTACAGAGGCAGGCTTTGGTTCTGACTTGGGTGCAGAAAAGTTTTTAGATATTAAATGTAGATATGCAGGTATAGCACCAAGTGCTATTGTTATAGTTGCTACTTGCCGTGCATTAAAGTACAACGGTGGCGTTCCAAAGGCAGAGGTTGGCAGCGAGAATTTAGATGCCCTAAAGGCTGGTATAGTAAATTTAGGTGTTCATATAGATAATATGAGAAAATTTGGTGTACCTGTTGTTGTTGCTATTAATAAGTTTATAACTGACTCTGAAACAGAGCTTGAATATATTCGCACCTATTGTAATGAAAAGGGTGCAGATTTTGCAACAGCTGAAATGTTTGCTAAAGGTGGTAACGGTGGCAAAGATTTAGCACAAAAGGTTGTAGATGCTTGTGAAAAGCCTAATAGCTTTAACCAGCTTTATAGTTTAGATTTAACCATACAGGAAAAGGTTAAGAAATTAGCAAAAGAAATTTATCGTGCAGATGATGTTGTGTTTACTGCTCAAGCACAAAAGGCACTTGATAAAATTGCAGAGCTTGGTGGAAATAATCTGCCTGTTTGTGTGGCAAAAACACAGTACTCATTGTCAGATAATCCAGCATTATTGGGTGCACCAACTGGTCATACAATTACAGTAAAAGACGCAAAGTTGTCTAATGGTGCAGGCTTTGTAGTTATATATACAGGCGACATTATGACAATGCCAGGCTTACCAAAGGTGCCTGCTGCCGAGAGAATTGATGTTGACGAAAACGGTGTTATCTCCGGATTATTCTAATTATGGGTGATACTTTGAAAAAGGTTTACAACAGCCATTCTTATGAGGATACCATTAAAATTGGTGAAGAAATAGCAAAAAATTTGAAAGGTACAGAGGTTATAGCTTTGTTTGGTGGTTTGGGTATGGGTAAAACAGCCCTTACCACAGGCATAGCCAAGGGGCTTGGCTCTACTGATGATGTGTCTAGCCCTACCTTTGCTTTGGTTAATGAATACCACGGTAAATGTAATATATATCATTTTGATATGTACCGTATAGCTACTTGGGACGATTTGTATTCTATAGGATTTTTTGACTATTTAGAAACAGGGGTTCTTGTAATTGAGTGGAGTGAAAATATAGAAAATGCCTTGCCACAGGAGTATATAAGAATTACCTTTGAAAAGGGCAGTGACGAAAACGAAAGAACATTAACAGTTGAGGAGTGTAAGTAAGTGGATATATTGGCAATGGAGTCATCAGCAACAGCTGCCTCTGTTTCTTATGTAAAAGACGGAAAAATCTTAGGACAATATTATATAAACGCAGGACTTACACACAGCACTACCTTAATGCCTATGGTGCAGGATATGCTGACTACCTCTAAGCTTAGTCTTGATAATGTTGATTATTATGCAGTGTCTGTTGGCCCAGGCTCTTTTACAGGCTTGCGAATAGGCATATCAGCAATTAAGGGTATAGCATTAGCAAAAAATAAGCCTTGTGTTCCTGTTTCTACATTAGAAGCAATGGCATATAACTATGCTTATACAAATACACTGTTATGTGCAGTAATTGATGCAAGATGTAACAGATTTTTTAACGCAATATTCAAATGCAACACAGATGGAACAGTAGAAAGATTATGCGATGACAGAGCAGTAAGCTATGAAGAAATTGCACAGGAGCTTACATCTAAGTATAATAATCAAAATATTGTGTTGGTAGGTGATGGAGCAATTATGGCAGAAAAGCTAATGTCAAATTTAGCTCCAAATCTTTCAATAGCACCGCCACATCTTATGTACCAGCAAAGTAACGGTGTTGCTGTGGCTGCACAAAATCTTATTGAACAGGGCAAGGTGGTAACCCCACAACAGCTGTTACCATCTTATTTAAGCCTACCACAGGCTCAAAGAGAATTGCAGAAAAAATTAAGTAATAAATAAAATAGTATTAAAAGTAAGGGAAGTGTTTCAAGTGATAGCATTAGCGGCAGATCATGGTGGATATGAATTAAAAGAGGCAATAAAGTCCCATTTAGAGGCACAGGGGATAGAGGTAACCGATTATGGTACATACAGCACAGAATCAGTAGATTACCCTATTTACGCAGAAAAGGCTGCCAGAGCAGTTGCAAGCAAGGAATGTACATTAGGCATTATTTGTTGTGGCACAGGCATAGGCGTTTCAATGGTTGCAAATAAGGTAAAGGGTGTTAGAGCCGCTGTTGTAACAAATGAGTTCTGTGCAGAGATGACTCGTCGCCATAATGACGCAAATGTTTTGTGTTTGGGTGGCAGAGTAATAGATGCAGATACAGCTCTTAAACTTGTAGACATTTTCCTAAACACACCTTTTGAGGGTGGCAGACATATTAACAGAGTTTGTATGATTAAGGATATTGAGGAAAAGGAATAATTTAAGATTTATCTTAAATACTCTTATAGTATATATTTATAGTTAGGAGGATATGAAAAAATGAACAATCAAGTAACTGTGCTAGACCATCCACTTATTCAGCATAAACTGTCTTTTTTACGCAGTAAAGATACAGGCAGTAAATTGTTTAGAGAATTAGTGTCAGAAATCTCTATGCTAATGTGTTATGAAGCAACTAGAGATTTGCCTTTAGAGGAGATAGAAATAGAAACACCTGTTGCTACCACAAAGACAAAGGTATTAGCTGGTAGAAAATTGGCATTTGTTCCTATACTTCGTGCAGGCTGTGGTATGCTTGATGCTATGTTGCAAATGGTACCTGCTGCTAAGGTTGGTCATATTGGCTTGTATCGTAATGAAGAAACACACACACCTGTTGAATACTATAATAAACTTCCAGTAGATATAAACGAAAGAGATGTTTTTGTTCTTGACCCAATGCTTGCTACAGGTGGCTCAGCAGTAGACGCTATTTCTATTATTAAAAAACATAATCCAAAAAGCATAAAGTTTTTATGTATTGTTGCTGCACCACAGGGAATAAAGGCATTAACCGAGGCTCACCCTGATGTACAGGTTTTCTGTGCAGCTAAAGACCAAGCCTTGGATATAGATTGTTATATAGTACCAGGCTTAGGTGATGCTGGTGACAGAATTTTTGGCACAAGATAATTATTGGTGTTTAAAAATAAAGTTATTTTATATCATTATAACCTAAATTATAACTCCACTATTAGCTTTTATGGCTGATGGTGGAGTTTCTATTAGTGTAATTGCAACAATAAAATTATGTAAATATATTAAAAACAACGATTTTGTATTAATTATAAATTATATATAGAAATTAATTTTGCTTAGATGTATAATATTGGTAATAATTATATTTTAGGAGGTTAATATAATGAAGAAAAAAATAATCAGTTCATTATTAGCAGTGTCAATGTTGGCATCAGTAGCTACAGCAACAGCTATAATGCCATCTGCAACAGAGGTTCCAAATCGTGGCACAATTTATTTTGATTCTACAGGCTTGTTTAAAGAAGAACACGAGGCGATTTTAGAATATTATTGCTATATATGGAGCAGTAAAGGTGAAGGTAGTTTGTATGAATGGCAGTCAAACAAGACTAAGATGACTAAAGTTGATAATAACCTATTTAATTATGATATACCTTATTTTAACTCAAAAGGTGTAGAAATTGACGCTGATTTAATGATACTTAGCACTAATAAAGGAAATATGTCCCTAGATATAACCTTTAATGATGATTGTATGGGTGACACATTATATGTTATGGATGTTCCTACTACTGAGTCACCAACAGATGATATTAAACCAATAAAAGAATGGTGTTGTGCTTGGAGAAACACCCCAACTCAAGGTGCTAAACTACAAATAACATATAATGGAAAAATCCGTGGATTTAGCTTGTTAAAGGGAGAAACACCAGAGAGTGTTGTTAATGAATTTATACAGAGTTGTAATGATAATTTGTTGATGGATGAAAGTGTTCGAGAACGATTAACTTCAGACGAGAATCGTGCTAAATTGTTGGCAGATATTTATGATATTTTAGCAGAACATTCAATAGAAACTCCAACAGAAACTCCAACAGAAACTCCAACAGAAGCACCTACACAGGAGATAACAGAAACTCCAACACAGGCAACAACAGAAGCACCTACAAAACCTGAAAATAATGTTCCAACAAGAGGTACAATTTATTTTGATTCTAAAGGATTATTTAGAAAATCACAGGATGATGGTTTAGAATATTATTGCCACATTTGGAGCAGTAAGGGTGAAGGTATGTATGAATGGATGTCAAAGAAGTCTAAGATGACAAAAATTGATAATAACCTATTCAGCTATGATATACCTTCTGTTAACCCACAAGGTGTAGAAGTTGACGCTAATTTAATGTTGCTTTCTTGTAGCAACGGTAACGTATCATACGAGATTACATTTAATGATGATTGTATGGGAGATACATTGTATGTTATGAATATTCCTAGCCTTAGAGGTCCAACAGAGGATTCACCTCTAAAAGAGTGGTATTGTGCTTGGAGAAATACTCCAACTCAAGGTGCTAAACTATATATAGATGATAATGGGGCAATTCACGGATTTAGTTTATTAGAGGGTGAAACACCAGAGGGTATCGTTGATGAATTCATACAGCGTTGTAAGGACAATACAACTATACCTCTAGAAGAAAGAGAAAAACTAACATCAGACGAGAATCGTGCTAAATTGTTGGCAGATATTTATGCTATTTTAGAAGAACACTCAATAGAAATTCCAACAGAGGCACCTACAAATGCAACATCTAAGCCTACAGAGAATGCAAATCAGTCAAATTCAGACGCTGATAAAGAAAAGCCAACTGATAACACATCAACAGGCAAGGTTGCCACAGGTGACAGCTTATCAGTAATAATGTTGATAGGTATGCTTATGCTTTCAGGTGCAACAGCATTAATTACAAGAAAGAGAAGTAACTAAAAAGGCTCTATGTCAATAGTTGGGGTAAACCCTGAATAAGAAAAACA
>JAXKHT010000026.1:0-2910 GCA_036549705.1 Acutalibacteraceae bacterium
CTTCCTCAACAGAAACCAGTATGTTATTAACGATAACCCATCATCATTAGCAACAGAAAAAGAAATAAAATCACTTGGCTATGGAATAATTCCTAAGTCAGTTATGACTAACCCTAATCTTACAGCAAAGGCTAAAGGTCTGATGGCATACTTTTATGCTCTTGCTGGTAACGGAACAGGTGCGTTCCCAACTAAAAAGATAATACTAAAGCAATTAAGTATAAGCAACACAGCTTACTACAACGCTCTTCATCAGCTTGTTGAGAATAATTACTTAACAATCACACAGAGAAAATCAGAGGGTAAGTTTGAGCAGAACGAGTATGTTATCACCAATTTTACGAGTTTATATAAAGAGGACACAAAGAATGCAGAAAATGCTGGAAATCATAATGAGTGTTCACAAAATAAAGACATAAAAGATGTTGAAAAGTGTTCTCTGCGTTCACGAAATGAGGACACAGAGTATACACCGAGTACACAAAAATGCGACATTCAAAATTGCGACAATAATAACAATAACAAAGTATATAACAAAAATAATATATCTCTAAATAAGTATCATATCTCATCTAGTAAGAGTAAGGTAAGTATTAGAACAAGAAGTAAGTCAGATAAACTTGCAGTTAGAATCAAAGAGCTTTGTTACTACGATGATATGATGAACTCTTTCGCAGATAAATCATTTAAGGCTATTTATAACACAGCAGTAACAGCACTAATCAGCCTTGTTACAAAACCATTCACCCACAGAGAAGAAAAAATAAGCGAAAACGATATACATAGCTTGATTAACCTATCAACTAGAGAGGACACCTACGGACTATCACTGCGAGATTTGCTATATACCGTAATTGATAAGTTTATGGACATAAAAGACGAATACACCATACACAACATCACTGGATACCTAAAGAGTATGTTATACACAGAAATGCTGGTAGGTGAATTTTAATGACATCTATATTTGCGTTATTTTTGGAGAAAAAAATAATCTCCACACTGTGCAAATGTGGAGATTACGGACATTCATTAAGAATATCCTGAACGCATTAAACAATAACAAAATCAATATAGCATAACTGTGATTGTTTTACAATAGCTAAAAGTAATATTCTTCGGAGATTTATGCAATTTTTTTGAATTTTGTTATATAAATATCTTCATCTGTTCGGAAATGTGTAGGTTGTTGAACACCTCAAAAATAGCCGATTTTCCCATTCAAAAAAGTGGTGTAAGGCACTTTACGAACATTCGCAAAGTGTAACCACATTAACGAACAGAAAAAGCGGAACCAGGACTGCTTTTTATAAAAAATTAGAAAGAGGATTTTAAGAAATGAATATCGGTGAAAGCAAAAGAATAAAAGAGTTGTATCGTATGCTAAATCCTATTGTTGCATATCCAAATGGAGCATCGTCGATAAAATATCAAGAGTATATTCCTGCTTTACTTGATAAACTGCTTGATATACTGTCGGTTTGTAGCAACGGTATCGAAAACTATTCAAACGCTGATATAAATACACTGTATTTAGAATTAATTCAAAATATAGAGCTATCAAACGATATAGAGTGCATCCATTTTGCGAATGCTTCACTCATCTTAGATGGGACAATATCTCAGGATATAGATGTGTCATACACCATTTTTGACAAGGTGTTTCAAAGAGCAGAGCAAAGCTATATGTTTATGGTGTCTAGCTTAGGTAGATTAATATTAGCTATTGGCTATGATAATCCAAATTATAGTCATATTTATGACGCTGTATTAGCTATTTATAATTGCTTGTGTTATCATATAGACAAATATTCTACAAAGCAATATGACTTTGAGCTTTTCTTTGTGAAGCATATATGCACTATTTTATATTTGATTATAAAGGAATTTAAGAGAAATGAAGTTGTTCAAAAATAAGCATAGAAAAATAAAATTTAACAACGAGGGCATTTCAAACGCTGATAAACTAAATGCTATTTTATCTAAAGTTAATATCCTTGCTGATAGTAATAACTGTAATGATTGGAAAGTTATATTTTTAATAATTAAAATTTTAACAGATAAGATAAATTCAGAAAAAAGTGTCGAAATGCTCGGAGGAAAAATCCAAGGACTTTGTTTTCATCCAACTAATCAAGATAGCTATATAACAAGCAAAAAAGATAAGGTTATCTATACTGATAAATTCAGTATAAATCTAGGCAAAGACCCTGTAATATCATCTCATTGGAGTAGCGAACGTTTAATAGAATGCTTGGAAACAATAGGAACTAAAGAAAAGTCTTGGAAATACCAAGCAGATAATCACAGATATACTCTCTATCTTCCAATAGGTATCACTGTAACAAATGGAGGTAACCATTCTATTTACAGTGGTGTTGTTATGGGGGTTGGGAAATTAGATTTTATCCCTGAAAGAGATAGCGTGTTTGATATATCACATTATTATCAAAAAGTTTATTTCGACGGAGAGCATTACAGAAATAAAATAAATAATTCCATAATAGAAAAAGCTAATTTTGAGTGTGGTTGTATATTTGAAATAGGAAGAATACTTCACTTAAAAAATATTTCTTTTCTTGAATTAAAGAAAAGTGGCTTGTTTGAGTTTTTCTAACATAATAAAAAAACGGAACCAGTTCCGTTTTTGTAAAGGAGTGATTTTATGGACAACAGCAGAACATACTACTATGCTAGAGTTAGCACTAAAGAACAGAATCTCGACAGACAGATTATTGCCTTTAAGAAGCTGGGTGCTGATGAACGAGATATTATAACAGATAAAGAGAGTGGTAAGGACTTAGAACGTACTGGTTACACAGCCTTGAAGCATAATATGCTCCGTCCTGGTGATACCCTTGTTGTATCATCTCTTGACAGATTAAGCAGAAACAAACAGGATATTAAGTC
>JAXKHT010000027.1:0-7560 GCA_036549705.1 Acutalibacteraceae bacterium
TCAAGATATTAATGACAAGTTGCAAACAATTACAGTTGCCGAACCAAGCCTTGGAACACAAGCAAAAGATAAGCTAACAGAACTTAACGATACATATCTGTCTAAAAACACAACTATTTCAGATACAGTTAAGTACCAAGGTTTGGTTTTAGGTGAATCT
Organism: Acutalibacteraceae bacterium; assembly: GCA_036549705.1. Classification (GTDB taxonomy): domain Bacteria; phylum Bacillota; class Clostridia; order Oscillospirales; family Acutalibacteraceae; genus CAG-964. Next base: position 161 of record JAXKHT010000027.1, read on the forward strand.
TACACAATCAAGGGTTATTTAGTTGATAAAGACACAGGCTCACCAATAATTGTTGGCGATACTCCACTATATGCAGAAACAACCTTTGTTGCAGAAAACACAAATGGTACTGTTGATGTAGAGTTTACATTTGACAGCACAGAACTTATAGGTAAATCAATAGTATGTTTTGAGTATTTGTATTTTGACAACAACCTGATTGCTGAACATACAGACATTAATGATAACGGTCAGACAATAACATTTGCACAGCCAAAAATCAAAACAACAGCAAAAGATAAGTCCACAAATACAAACCAAGCATATACAAGTACCAAAACAACTATTGTTGATACAGTAAAGTATACAGGCTTAATTATTGGCAAAGAGTACACTGTAACAGGTGTGCTTATGAGCAAAGAAACAGGTAAGGCACTTCTTGTTGGTGGCAAGCAAGTAACAGCCACAAAGACCTTTAAGGCAACCACCGAGAACGGTAGCGTTGATGTTGAGTTTACCTTTGACAGCTCTGCTCTTGAGGGTAAATCGGTTGTTGTATTTGAAACATTGTATTTCAATGATTTAGAGATTGCAACACACGCTGATATTAACGATAAGGGTCAGACAGTTACTTTTGAAAAGCCTGATGAGATAGAAAGTTCGGGTACACCTGACCAAATAGACAGCACAGGTAAGCCTGACACAACAGAAAGCACACCATACAAAAGCACACCATACACTGGTTCATCAGTACCTTATGTACTAATCATTCTATTTATTTCTTCTGCTGGAATAATTTTTCTAAGCAGAAAAAAAGCAAACAATTAAACAAATTAAAAACCAAGTAGCTAAACTTGACGATTATGAAAGGATTTGACAACTATGAAAACAGCTAAAAAAATCGCAATAACATACGAAAAAGGTGGCTGTGGAAAAACAACCACAGCAGTAAATCTCTCGGCTATATTAGCCGAGAGAGGTTACAAAGTCTTGCTTATCGACCTCGATAAGCAAGCATACGCAACCAGTTATTATAACTGTTACGACGAAGAAACACAGCCTTGTATTTACGAAGTAATGCAAGGCTTATCAACTTGCAAACAAGCAATCATTGAAACAGGCTTTGAAAACCTCTTTATTTTGCCTTCTTGCAGAAGATTTTCAGGTATTGAAACTTTTCTTATGATGAAAACCAAAAGGCAAGAATACACCTTAAAAACGATTTTAGAGCCTATTGAAAATGATTTTGATTATATAATTATGGACTGCCCACCGTCGGGCGAAAGAATAAAGGAGAACGCTTTAACTGCAACAGATTATGTTATATTACCAATTATTCCTGATGATTTTGCGGTAGCTGGCTTAGTTCAGATAGCTCAAGAGGTGGTGGAGATAAAGCGATTTACCAATCCTCATATTGAAGTATTAGGAGTACTTATTACTCAATATGAGCGTAATAAAAATAAAATGGAATACACAAAAGCATTTAAAAATCAAAATATGCTACCTTGCTTTGATACTGTGATTCGTAAGAACACAGCATTATCAGAAGCAATAAATCATCACAAGCCAATCAATAAATATCGTAGAAGCAGTAATGGCTGTATCGATTACAAAGCATTTACAGATGAAGTTATAGCAAGAACAGGTGGTGCAAAATAATGGCAATTAATCTTGATAATATTAGTGCTGCTTTCGGAAAAGTTAAGGCAGTAGCTAATAATATTTCAATCATTTCACACAGTGAAAATGTTGCATTAGAAAACATTGTCCCATCAGACTATAACCCATACAATGAGTATGATACACAGAACGATAACCAAGCAGTCAGACAGCTAGCTGACAGCATTGCTGTTCAAGGCTTAATTGAGCCGATTGTTTTAAATAAAGTAAAAGACAAATACATTATCTTATCAGGTGAACGCAGATATAAAGCAATAAAGCTTCTGAATTGGAAGTCTGTTCCAGCACAGGTTTATGATAATCTTGATACAACTACTGCTAACTTAATCTTACATACCTCTAATCTTGAGGTCAGAGATTATACATCAGGTCAGAAATTAATCTTTTATAAAGATGTGAGAAAACTGCTTGAAGATATGAAATCAAAAGGTCAGCTTACCGGTGGTATGCAAAAGGCTTTAGCTAATATGTTGCACATCAACGAAAGACAAGTACGCAAGTATGAGCGTATCTGTAACGAGCTGTCAGAGGACGAACAAGAGCAGATTATAAACAATGAAGTTAGTATTAATGACGGTTATAAAGTTGCTCAAGAACGCAAGAATGAGCGTGTAATGAGCAACAAGTCAGAGCTTGAAGCCGACAGCGTTGAAGATGTTCCAGCAGAAAATAAAAAGGATACTCTTGCTTATGAGCCAACACCTCAAGCGTTGAAAAATGAAAATTCAGAGCAATACACAAAGAAAACTCAAGACACTTCTAATGAAAAATCATTTGAGAATATACAAGATGATTTTCAAGAAAGTGTACTTGATTATGTGTTCAAACTTTACGGAAAAGATAAGCTGATTAGATTTTATAAATCATTTATTCCAACACAAAATGAAGCAATAGATTATTTTGTATCATACTTTAGTTCAGAATTGAAAAGCGTTGTTAAGATGAATAAAACAAATAAAAATATTTCAATTAATAACGATACATATGAAATAAGTTATATTGATGTTTTAATAAGACGATACATTCGAGAGGAGCAATAACAATGGAGATAACAAAAATATATGTAAAACCACTACCACAGCGTTTAGAAAGACTTTGCGGAACAGCAAGCATTATACTAGATAATATGATGGCAATTAACGATATAAAAATCCTTTACATTGAAAAGGACAGACGATTTTTTATAGAGTTTCCTAACGATTATAAAGCTAAAAAAGCAAGACGAGAAATTATAGCACCACTTAATCGTGAAACAAGAGAGTATATAGAAAATGAGGTCTTAAGAGAGTTTTTTATTCAAGATAAAATAAAATACGGTAGATTGTTTGTAGAGTAATAGGTAAGCAAAAGAAGCAGAGCGTTAATGTTCTGCTTCTTTTATTTATAAAGAAATAGTGTTATCAAGTTATGTATTTACTCTGTAGAAACAATGACAGATATTATTTGTTTAATTATCGGTATAGTCATCGGTGCAAATTTAGGAGTGTTAATAATGAGTCTGTTTAAAGCGTCAAGCACTTCTACAAACAAGGACGGAGATGTTTGTAACAGAAAACAACAAAATAATAATGCAAAAAAGTAGGAGGTGAAGTAATGATTGTAAAGCTATTAGGGTTCAATGCACAGGAGTTTATTATAAGTCAAAGAGCTTCTTATCAAGAAAAATTACAGATGTTCAAAAGACAAAAACAAAAAGAGTTGTTATTTATGTGGTTAGAAATAATTTTAGTTTTGTCCATAATGTGTCAATTTTTATATTACATTCGTATAAAGAATAGTGTGATTTCTAGTTTAGGAATAATTTTAGTAGGAATATCAGTAGGAATATTATTAAAAAATAAAATGTTTGATAACATCTATTTTTCAGAACAGCCTAAAGAAGATTTTGAATTTGAATTTATACAAGCTATTCTTAAAAACAAAAATATAATATCCGCCGAAATAGTTTACGATACCATTTGGTTACAATATAATCTTAGATTTACATATAACAATAACGAACAAAAATGTTCTTATATAAAAATTATTTTGAAAGAGAAAAAGGATATTGATGAGCTGTGGTATGACTTGAGTTCCAATACCCTTTATGTTCCACAAGAAAAATTCAACTTGGTAAAATACAAACTTAAAATCCCTGTTGAAACATTTTTTACCGAGAACATTAATTTGAGAAATATATTAAAGGAAGAACAAGAGGTTTAGTTTATGAACAAAAGAAAAGCTAAGACATCAAAGAAAAAGAATAATAAAAACTGTTCCAAATATTGTGATTGCAAAGTAAAGATTGTGCAAATAGATATAGAAAAAGAATTCTATCAAATGGTTGAAAACTATAATCAATTTCCTAAAAACACATCAATAAATCCATTGGAGATAGAAACAGTAGATAATCCAATCAGAGTGATGGAGTGTTAAGGGTATCAAAAAAACTTTTTAAGATATTAAAAAATTATGATAGATATACTTAATAAATACAAGATAATGTTATCGAATAATTACAATTAGGAGGAAAAAGAAAATGGCAAGATTAACAACAGAGGAGCTAATTAAGAAGAACGAGGAGGAAATTGCTCAACAGGAAGAAAATGTAAGAGTGCCTAAAAACAAATTTATGAATGACATTACTAATTCTGAATATCAAAGCATTTTGCTAAATCGCTTATCATATCAAAAACAATTATTCGTTGAATTTGTTTCTAAATTACTTTTAAAAGGTACAATCATTCTTGAAGAAATACCACAAGATTTAAGAATTAATAATCGAACAATTTATATATCATCATTAAGAATAAGTAGAAGCAGTTGCATTTCTCTGATAAAAGATTTAAAATTAATTTTATCCGATCTTGAGTATATGTCATCATCTGATAAAGAAAACATTATAACAATTTTATCCAATGAAATTCAATATTTAGAAATTAAGTATTTAGGAGATAAAGAGATTGAAGATTTTAAAAGAACTGTTCCAAGAGAGATATTGCAAAGATTGTGAGTATAAAAACACCGAATTTTATTCACGGAATAAAAAAGACAAAAACAAGGAACAACTGAGAAAATTTGATAGATTAGTTGAATCTTTGGAAAAAATCTCAAATTATAATGAGCATATTCTGTATTTTAATAAAGATGCAACAGAGAACGAGTTGTTGTTTATAACAATAAAAGAAAAGTTTGATTTTACTGGTAGAGTTACATACCTAACCTTTACAGGACATACTTATAGGAATATATATGGAGGCGAAAGATTAAAACCATATATGTGTGTAGAAGCTTACCTAGATAATGATAATCAATATTTAAAATATTTTAAAATCGTTGATATTCGTTGTGAGCCGAATAAAGGTTATGGCTCTTTAATAATGAGCCACTTTATTGAATATGCTAAATCTATGAGAGTACTGTACATTTCAGGTTTTCTATCTTTTGTCGATACTGCTGACGAGGAACATAATCAAAGATTACGACATTTTTATTCAAAGTTTGGTTTTACTATTGATGATAAAGATAATATTAAATTACAATTAACTAAATAACAGGTAATTCAAGCAAAATGTTCAAATGAAGGTTTTGCTTGAATTGCTTTTAGGAGGAAAAATAAAATGGCAAGATTATCAACAGATGAGCTAATTAAGAAGAACGAGGAGGAAATTGCCCAACAGGAAGAAAATGTAAGAGTGGCTCAAAGCAAATTAAAGAAGTTAAAAGCAAAACGCAAGGAATTGCTTGAACGACAGGCGGAAGAAAATCAGAAAGATATGCTTGAACAGCTAAAGCAGTTGCAAATCAATGACCCTAAAATGCTTGAAAAAATACTTGAGCAGTATTACAACGAGCAAACTGGTAACAGCAACAATCACGCAGAAAGCGGAACCAGTTCCGAAAACAGTAATTACAATAATGAGCAATTTCACAATTAATTTGTGAAGTGCTTGTTTGTTCAAATTTGAGATTTTCTCAACCTGAGCGTAAGCGATTTCTAAAAATTAATTCGTGTTTTTAACGAATTAATTTCAGGGTTTTAGGGGTCCCCTAACAAGCGATTTTGTATATACTTGTATATACAAAATCTACGCTTGCAACAGCGTTATTTTGCAGGGCAAAAGTACGCTGTTGTTTTCTCCTGCAGAAAAAGAAATTATCTCCTATTGCAAACCTAAGAATGTTCATTTACCCAATTACTTTAGATGAGAACTTGTTTCCTGTTTTTATAAAATGTGATGATTAATGTAGCAATTTTTAATTTACAGAATTTCATTTTTAAGAAAAAATAATATTCCGAGGTGATGAAAAGATTGAGTAAAAAAACTGATAATATTTTAATCAGAGTAACATCTGAAGAAAAACAGAAAATAGCAGATAATGCTCAACTTGCAAAGATGTCGGTAAGTAAATATCTAATTACTTTGGTTTACCGAAAGCGTATGGTTGTTATCACAGATGCTAACCAACTAATTGCTGATATTCACGGAGCTTGCGTAAATCTTAATCAAATAGCTAGAGTTGCGAACTCTCAAAAGTTTGTAAACAAAAACAATGTTGAAGCAATTTTAAAATTATCAACAGAATTAAAAAAGTTGCTTTATGAAATAATAGATTTAATTGTTGAACAGGATAAAGACAATTATATTACACAACCAACAGTTACAAATGTGAGATTAGGAAATGTAGAAACTACACTTTTTGAGATGTCGCAATCAATAAAAGAAATTCAAAATAAATTAGGAATAGAAAATGGCAGTAGTTGAATACACTAAAAAACCAAGTGTCCAAGATGGTAAAGAGGTTATTACCGGTGGAATTAAAAGTTTCTCTCACGTAAAAAATGCTATTGAATATATTTTAAATCCATCAAAGAGTGCGTATTCCTCTTTTGTGAATTGTTACGCTGGAACAAGCTATGATATTTCAATACAATTCAAAAACATCAGAGAATTATTTAATAAGAATGATAAAATCCTTGCCCATCATTATGTGCAAAGCTTTGCACCTGATGATAATATCACACCGGAACAAGCCTTTGAAATCGGAAATAGACTTGCCGAGAAAATGGCTCCGGGATTCCAAGTTGTAGTATCAACTCATATTGATAAGGATTGCATACATAACCATATAATCATTAATTCCGTTAATCCTATAACAGGTTTGAAATACACAGCAGATAATACTTCTCTTGCATTTGCTAGAGAAGAAAGTGATAAGCTGTGTAGAGAATATAATTTAAGTGTTATAGAAAAAGATAAACAGAATAAATTTAAAAGTATTGATATGACTACATACAAGCTCGGTGTTAAAGGCAAAAGTTGGAAAATAAAACTGACTTCCGATTTAGATGAAGCTTTAGAATGTTGTAAAACCAAAGATGAGTTTATAAAGTTTTTTGAGGAAAGGGATTACACTATTAAATATAGGGATATACATATTACATTTCAAAAGAATGGTGAGAAAAAAGGAATAAGAGCAGACACATTGGCAAAACAATTTGGTGCAAAATATTACAAATCTAATATTGATAAAATACTGGGTGTTATGCCTGAAATCACAAAAGATGAATATATCCAACAGAAAGAAAACCAAAAAGGTATAAAGAAAAAACAAAAAACAGTTAAATACAAAAATGCGTATGAGCGTTTGGAGGAGAAATATTTTAAATTCAATCCACCAATGACATTTGCAAAATCTGAAAGTTGGACAGTATCAAAGAACTTATTCACAGCCAATCCACTATTATTTACTTTGAA
>JAXKHT010000028.1:0-5443 GCA_036549705.1 Acutalibacteraceae bacterium
GGAAAGTTGTAAAATAAAAAGACCAAAAATAAAGTTCCATAATAGAACTCGTGATATAATGTTAAGCGACCAAACCAAACATCGAAAGGAGAACTATTATGGAACGATTAAATAATAACACAAAGAGAAGAAAAGGTAAACATTTAAATTATGAGGAAAGAATAAAGATAGAGGCATTGAGCAAAGCAGGAATGAAATCGGAAAGGATAGCAAAAGAGATAGGATGTACAGGGAGAACAATACGAAGAGAATTAGAAAAAGGAAAAGTGGAACTTTTAAACAGTGATTTGACAACAAGAATAGAATATAGTGCAGATATAGGACAACAAAAACATGATTATGCATCGACAAATAAAGGACCGATGTTAAAAATAGGAAATGACTATGAGTTAGTAGAAGAAATAGAAAGATTGATAATAGAAGAAAAAATGTCTCCTTATGCGGTAGCAGAAACAGTTAATAACTCAGGAAGATTTAAAATCACGATATCATATAAAACAATATACAACTATATAGACGAAGGGTTATTTCCGAATTTAACAAACAAAGATTTGCCTGTAAAAAAATCTGAGAAAAAACGTAAGCATAGTAGGATAAGAACTGCGACAAATAACACAAAAGGAACAAGTATAAGTTTAAGAGATGAAAGTATAGATAATCGAAACGAGTATGGACATTGGGAAATGGATACAGTTGTAGGTAAAAAAGGAACAAATACAGTTTTATTGGTGCTTACAGAAAGAAAAACAAGAGAAGAAAAAATAAGAAAGATAAAAAATAAATCACAATATTGCGTGGTAAAGGAACTTGATAAGATTGAGCGAAAAATTGGTTCAAAAGAATTTAGACGTATTTTCAAAACGATAACATGTGATAACGGATGTGAAAATCTTGATTTTGTAGGTATTGAACGTTCAGTGTTAACAAAGAAAAACAGAACAAAAGTATATTATGCCCACCCTTATAGTGCGTGGGAAAGGGGTTCTAATGAAAATGCAAATAAGTTAATAAGACGTTTTATCCCTAAAGGAGCTGATATCGGCAAATTCTCTCATGAGAGAATTAAGATGATTGAACATTGGATTAATAATTATCCTCGTAGAATATTTAACGGCTTATCGGCAAATATGATGATTCAAAAATTAAATATCGCTTAACTTTTTTGTGGACATTTTATATTGCAATTTAGAGTTTATTGTTATTCAAAATCTTTTATTTTACAAATTAAGCACTATAGGTTATAATAAAAATATATACGCAGAAAGGATTGGCATTTATTATGAATAAATATTGGAGTCAGTTTAAAAGTGGTACAGATATAAGAGGTATAGCCAGCGAAGGTGTAGAGGGTCAGAATGTTAACCTAACAGACCAAGCTGTTTATGCTATGACAAAAGGTTTTATAAAATGGTTAAGCGACAAAACAGGCAAAAGCAGTAATAACCTTACTGTTGCAGTTGGACGTGATAGCCGTATTTCAGGCCCTAGAATAATTGCAACAGTAGAAAAGGCAATGATGTCAAACGGTGTTAAGGTGCTTAACTGTGGTTTGGCTTCTACACCATCTATGTTTATGACAACAATAGATTTAAATTGTGACGGTTCTGTGCAAATTACAGCCAGCCACCACCCATTTAACCGTAATGGTCTAAAATTCTTCACAAAAGACGGCGGATTGGAGTCAGAGGATATTACAGCATTATTGGAAAATGCAGAAAATGAGTGCTTTGCTCCTGAATGTGACGGTGGAACAACAACAGAAACAGATTATATGACACAGTATTGTGCAAACCTTAGAGAAATGATTTGCAAGGGTGTTAACAGCGAAAATTACGACAAGCCATTGCAGGGCTTTAAAATTGTGGTAGATGCAGGCAACGGTGCAGGTGGATTTTATGCAGATAAGGTTCTTGCTCCTTTGGGTGCAGACACAACAGGAAGTCAGTTTTTAGAGCCTGACGGAATGTTCCCTAATCACGTTCCTAACCCAGAAGATGCAACTGCTATGAAATTTATAAGTCAGGCTGTTTTAGATAATAATGCAGATTTAGGTGTTATTTTTGATACTGACGTTGACCGTGGTGGTGCAGTAGATAGCACAGGTAACGAAATTAACCGTAACAGACTTGTAGCAGTAGCCTCTGCTATAGCATTAGAAAACGCAAAGGGTGGTACTGTTGTTACAGACTCTACAACATCTGCCGGTCTTAAAGAGTTTATAGAGGGTGACCTACAGGGTAAGCACCACCGTTTTAAGAGAGGCTATAAGAATGTTATTAACGAAGCTATAAGACTTAATAAAGAGGGTGTAGATTGCCCGCTTGCTATAGAAACCTCTGGTCACGCTGCTATGAGAGAGAATTATTTCCTAGATGACGGTGCTTATTTGTGTACTAAAATAATTATCAAAATGGCACAGCTTAGAAAAGAGGGCAAGGATATTTCCAGCCTAACAGCAACTCTAAAAGAGCCTGTAGAAAGCAGAGAGATTAGATTTAAAATAACAGATGCTGACTTTAAATCAACAGGTAATAGAATTATAAAAGAGCTTGAACAGTACGCAGAACAGCAAGAGGGCTGGACAGTTGCAGATGATAGCCGAGAGGGTGTGCGTGTATCCTTTGGCAAAAACTACGGTGACGGCTGGTTCCTATTAAGATTAAGTGTACACGACCCTATTATGCCACTTAATGTAGAAAGCGACAGTGCAGGTGGCGTGGATATTATTTTAGAGAAACTTATGGTATTCCTAAAGGGATGTAGCGGTCTACAGGTGTAATAAAATAGGTGTAATAGATTTTTGAAAGGTTAATTAACAGATAAACACTTATAATAAAAAATTGGTATAAAAGTTTTTAATCCCCAATAAACAAGGCTGATGTGTTGACTTGTTTATTGGGGATTGTTAATAAATGTATAATCACTGCAAAGTACTTGCATTGCTGTACTATAAAATAGTGCTATTGCATATAAATAAATATCTTTCTTTAACGGAGGTATTTTATGAAAGGCATAGTAGAGGAACGAGCAGTGGAGCTTGGTTTGTATATTATAGAGAGCAAAGCTACCGTTCGCAGTACAGCAAAAAAATTTGGTGTTAGTAAAAGCACAGTACATAAAGATGTAAGCGAAAGATTAAAATATGTAAACCCACAGTTATACAGTCAGGTTAAATTAGTTCTTGAACTTAACAAAGCACAAAGGCATATAAGAGGCGGTATGGCTACACGAAAAAAATATAAAGGGATTTAATACTTAACGGCAAGTCTGCCCTCAGTGACAGGCTGTGTCGTTTTTTATATGTTAAGACATTGTTAAAAAATAAAAGCTATACCTTTAGAATATATAAAAATTTATAATAATCCGTTAACATTCTATTAAATACACTGACAAAATATTGCAAAATAAAACCATTTGTGTTATAATAAGTGTGTTTAATACACAGATATATAATTATGGAGGTACTAACAATGAGATATAATATTGAAGGTGGTTCTTTACCAATTTTGGAAATGAACTTAGAAAACGGTGAGTCAGTTATAACACAAAACGGTGCTATGATATGGATGTCACCAAATATGAAAATGGACACTGCTGCTGGTGGTATTGGTAAGGCTATAGGCAGAATGTTCTCTGGTGAATCTTTATTCCTTAACAGCTACACAGCTATGGGTGGCCCTGGTTTTATAACAGTAAGCTCCTCTGTGCCAGGCTCTATTATTCATTTTGAAATCAATCCAAAGGAGCCTATAATTGTTCAAAAAACTGGCTTCCTAGCTTGTACACCAGGTGTTGAGCTTTCTGTATTCTTTACAAAGAAAATAAGCACTGGTCTTTTTGGTGGCGAGGGTCTTATTATGCAGAAGCTATCTGGTAATGGTATTGCTTTTGTTGAAATTGATGGTTATTGCAAGCAGTATAACCTTGCACCAGGTCAGCAGATTGTTGTTGACACAGGTTATCTTGCGGCTATGGACGCAACCTGCACAATGGAAGTAAAAACTGTACCAGGTATTAAGAATATGTTCCTTGGTGGAGAAGGCTTGTTTAACACTGTAATTACTGGCCCTGGTAGAGTATTCCTACAGTCACACCCAGTTTCAGTATTAAGAGCTAGTTTGGCAATACCACAGTAAGTTATAAAGCTACATAATACATAAAATTATGAATGACAAAAAAGACAATGAAAGCCCCTCTGTAAAACTAACAGAGGAACAGCTTAAAGAAAATCAGAAAAAAATAGACCAATACGACCGTATGCTAAAATTTGTAGTTGCTGGATTAGGCGTAATGTTTGGCATTATAGTGGGTATTGTTATAGCTTTGGTTGTTGCGAATACATAATTTTAATGCCAAAGCTGATTTGAAAATTTTTAATTGAAATAACAGGAGAGTGCAATATAAAAAGCACTCTCCTGTTTGTTTTAATATATTCCCTGTACTGTAACCTCACCAGAATTTATAAGCACAGCCTTTCCGTCCTCTGTTTGTACAACTAAGTCCCCGTTATTTGCAATGGCTACAGCTGTACCTGTAATTGTATTGTTTCCTCTGTTTACAACAACCTGTCTGCCTAAAGTAGCACACAACTGTATATAATCTGTAGAAATACTGCTGTCTGGTGATGATAAATATTTGTTTATTTCTTCTTGTATTTTATCTAAAACTTGGGCAAAAAAATCTTCTCTATTTATATTTTTTCCTAGCTCCTTTGCCAAAGATGTTGCTTTACAGGAAATTTCATCATCAAAATTAAGTGTGTTAACATTTATTCCCACACCCACTACAACATACTCTATTTTGTTGGATTGTGATACCATTTCCGTAAGAATACCACAAACCTTTTTATTGCCGATTATAACATCATTAGGCCATTTTATTTGAGCATTAAGATTTGTATACTGTCTTATAGCATTACAAACTGCTAACCCTGTAGCAAGAGTTATTCCTGCAATTTTTTCAGGTAAAATTTGTGGTCTAAGCAAAATGCTGAACCATAATCCTGTACCAAATGGGGAACACCACTGTCTGCCTAGCCTGCCCTTGCCATTGGTTTGCTGTTCTGCAACAATTATTGTACCTGACTTTGCCCCTTGCTGTGCCAGTAGTTTTATCTGTTGACTGGTAGAGTCAACCTTTTCCAAAACAATTAAATTCCAACCTAATTGTTTTTCGGAAATAAGACCTTTTAATTTTTCGGAATTTAATGCTGTGGTATTTATATCTTGCTTTTTCATTTTACTTCCTCATATAGATGAATTTACAATTTACTTTACAGGAAACAGCTCAACAATTTTACTTAATATTCTATCAGCACATTCTTCCTTACTCATAACAGGTAATTCTGCTATATTGTCCTTTGTAATAAGTGTAATAACATTTGTATCTGTGCCAAAGCCTGCTCCTTGGGTTTTCAAATTATTGGCAACTATCATATCTATAC
>JAXKHT010000029.1:0-24136 GCA_036549705.1 Acutalibacteraceae bacterium
ACTCCAAATATCATACTTTTCTATATAATATTCCAAGTTTTCATCTAATACAGGGCCATGCAAAGGACATATTGTTTTTACATCTATTGAGGCTACCTTTTTTAGAAGTGCCTGCACCTGAAGTCCATATTTGCCAACAATGTTTATGTAATATCTTCTAGCCTCACAAGCCCAGTCCTCGTCTGTGTCTAACGCACCAAACTTACCAAAGGCATCAGCAGAAAACAGCACCTTTTCACTGGACTCATAGCTAACCATAACCTCTGGCCAATGCACCATTGGTGCCATAATAAAGGTTAAGGTGTGGTTACCTAGAGAAAGGGTGTCCCCCTCTTTTACTGTTAGGGTTCTGTCTGTTACATCAAAGTCAAAAAACTGTTTCATAAATGGAAATGTTTTTCCATTGCCCACTAATACAGCATTAGGATATTTTTCTGCAAAAAGCTGTATATTAGAAGCGTGGTCAGGCTCCATATGAGAAATAATCAAATAGTTTGGCTGTTTGCCTTGCAGTGCATTTTCAAGGTTTGCTAACCATTGGTCAGTTGCTCTGGAGTCTACTGTATCCATTACAGCAATTTTTTCGTCTATTATAACATATGAATTATAAGACACGCCATTTGGTATTATGTACTGACCCTCGAACAAGTCCAAAGTTTTATCGTCTACACCAATATACTTTATACTGTCAGAATTATATACTTTATTCATTTTATCACCTTTTACACATTAGTATTACAGAATAATTTTACACAAATGCACATAAAAAGTCAACCGCCTCCATACTGGTTTTTGTATAATTTCTACCAATAATAAGCACTAATTAAAGACAATACTTTTGTGATAAAACTTCCTACATTAAATAGATACACATAAAACCATTGTACTTTGTAGCGTTATAATGTATAATTTTATTAACCATTATTATATAAAATATACTAGCAAAAGCAGTATCTAAAAAATATGGAGAAGTACTATGAACACACTTAAAGATTACATTGATATTATTTTCAACGATTCACCTACTAAAACTATAATAAGTAAACCAGCTAAAAAAAGTAATATCTACAAAAAAATTATAATAGAAAACAAAGGGAATTATTATCAATCTGCAAAATATACTGACAAACAGGTTTTTCACGATAATATAAAACCAGAGGAATTTGTGGCTTACTGCTTACAGCTGTTAGAGGAAGACTATAAACAGCTTAACAGCTTTAGTAATTGCAATGAGCATATGCTAATGCTGTCTAAAAAGGGTAAACCAAGCTATAAGAAAAAGCAGTTATCTACAGCCTGCACCCACAGTAATGCAACAACAAATCAGCACAACAGACAAAAAAATTATATTATACAAGAGGGATCTGACGTGCCACCGTTGGTTGATATGGGTATTTTTACAAAAGAAGGCAAGGTTGTACGCAGTATGTACGACAAATTTAAGCAGATTAATCGTTTTATAGAGATAATTGATGATTATGTAAAAGACTTAAAAAAGGATACAATAAACATTATTGACTTTGGTTGTGGAAAGTCATATCTTACATTTGTTGTGTACTACTATTTTACATATATAAGAAATCAAAAGGTAAATATTGTAGGGCTGGACTTAAAAGAAGATGTTATAAAAAAATGCAACCAGTCAGCAGAAAAATATGGCTATAATGATTTACATTTTGAGTTAGGGGATATTAACGGTTATAAATGCAATTTTGAAGTTGATATAGTTATAACCCTACACGCCTGTGACACTGCAACTGATTTTGCTCTTTTTAATGCTATTAGTTGGAATACAAAAATGATTTTTTCTGTTCCTTGCTGTCAGCACGAAATAAACAGTCAAATAAAAACAGATGATTTTTCACTATTTACTAACTATGGAATTATAAAGGAGCGTTTCTCTGCTTTAACTACAGATGCCATAAGAGGTAATCTGCTGGAATACTGTGGCTACAAAACTCAACTTTTAGAATTTATCGACTTTGCACACACACCTAAAAATATATTAATTCGTGCTGTAAAAAGAAACAGCACCAGCAACAAAACCAAGGAAAAAGCTCTTGCACAGATTAATAATGTAATAAAAGAGTTTAATCTTTCCCCTACGCTGTACAGGCTTTTGGAAGAAAACAATTATTTATAATATTAATATTGATAATAGCAAAAACTGACCAACAAGTAATTATGTTACTGTTGGTCAGTTTTTTGTTATGATTAATCTTTATTATTTTTTCTGTAATTAAGGTAATTTTCTAAAATAATAGTAGCCGCAACTGTGTCTACTACCTTTTTTCTTTTCTTACCCCTTGTATCTGTTGTGTTCAAAAAATTATGTGCTGTTATTGTTGTGCCACGCTCGTCTTGCATAGCAACAGGCAAATTACATAGCTGTTCTATTTGCTCTGCAAATGCTCTTGCATTTTTGGCACTTTCACCCTCTGTACCGTCCATATTTTTTGGTAAGCCAACAACAAGCATTTCTGCTTTTCGTTCTTTAGCATATTCGGCAACCTTTTCAGCCACATAATCTAAGTTTTTGCTTTCTATCATTCCCAAAGGAGAAGCCAACATCTCGCCTTTGTCGCAAATGGCAAGTCCTGTTCTGGCTTTTCCTAAATCTACTGCTAATATAACCATAAATTTATTACCAAGGCTTAATAGTCTTAGTAAGCTCTGTTACAGACTTTAATCCCTTTTCGTCTAAAAATTTATTGATACCCTCGTTAATCTTTATAGGAGCATAAGGGTCTTTAAATAATACAGTACCAATCTGTAAAGCAGTAGCACCGGCAATCATCATTTCTACAGCATCTTGCCAAGTAGAAATACCACCCATACCTATAATAGGAATATTTACAGCCTGTGCAACCTGATATACCATTCTTACAGCTACTGGAAAAACAGCAGGGCCAGACATACCGCCTGTGTTATTTCTGATAATAGGTCTGCCTGTATTAATATCTATACGCATACCTGTAAGGGTGTTAATCATAGATATTGCATCTGCACCCTCTGCCTCGGCAGATTGAGCGATTGAAACTATGTCAGTAACATTTGGTGACAGCTTAATAATAAGTGGCTTTTTACAATACTGTCTTACAGCCTTTGTTATAGCACCAACGCTTTCGCAAGATGTACCAAACTGAACACCACCACTTTTTACATTTGGGCAAGAAATATTCAGCTCTATCATATCCACATCAGTGTCAGACAGCTTTTCAGCCATTTGGCAATAGTCCTCATAGCTGTTTCCTGCAATATTTGCAATAATAACAGTATCCTGTTGTTTAAGCCAAGGCAAGTCCTTTTCTATAAAATGGTCTACACCTGGGTTCTGCAAACCTACTGCATTTAATATACCAGAAGGTGTTTCTGCTATTCTTGGTGCAGGATTTCCTGGACGAGCCTTTAGGGTAATACCCTTGCAGGATATACCACCAAGTACAGATAGTGGATAAAATTCATTATATTCATGACCAAAACCAAAGGTTCCTGATGCTGCTATAAGTGGATTATTAAATTCTACTCCTGCAACCTTTACTTTCAAATCTGCCATTACCAAACAACCTCCTCTGCGTTATAAACAGGGCCTTTCTTACATACATGGCTATGTTCTTCGTTACCGTCTTTATCTAGAGTTTTACAAGCACATACCAAGCAAGCACCAATACCACAGCCCATTCTTTCTTCTAATGATACCTGACAAGGTGTGTTGTTTTCCTTACAAATACCAGCCAAAGCCTTTAGCATTGGTGTAGGGCCACAGGCACAAACTAAATCAACCTCATCAATAACTGTTTTCAAAACATCTGTAGTAAAACCGTGAATACCAAAGCTACCGTCATCTGTTGCAACATAAACCTTTTGGCATACCTGTTCAAAGTCCTCTGTTAAAATTACAGCATCTTTATTTCTAAAACCTAGAATAGCTATTGCATTACTTGCCTGCTTAGCACTGTAAAGCATTGGTGGAACGCCTATACCACCGCCAACAAAGGCAACCTTTTTGCCCTGTGGAATTTCAAAGCCGTGTCCTAAAGGTGCAAGTATGTCGATTTCGTCCCCTACCTTAGATTGTGACAATATCTCTGTACCCTCGCCCTTAACCTGAAAAACTATTCTAAGGGTTGTGTCTGTTGCGTCACAAATTGATATAGGTCTGCGTAAGGTTTTACCTGGTATTGCAACATGAGCAAACTGACCAGCCTTTGCTTTACTGGATAATTCAGGACACTCCAGCACAAAGTCAAACATACCCTTTGCTATTTCTTCTTTTTTTATCAGTTTTGCGTTAGCTGTATTGTATTTCATAGAATAAACCTCCCTATAATTTTTCATTATTATATTGGTCATTTTAATTTTGTGTAATATTATTTTTCTATAATAACAGAAGAACCTTTGGATTTATCACCGTTTAACCACTGCCATTCTTCTGCAAGCTGTATTTTTCCGTTATCTAAAGCACAAGGCATACTATGGCAAACACCAACACGCACCTGTTGATTAATGTTTATATGCTGATAATAAAAATCAAGCTCTCCATTTTCAGCTACAGTTCCAATAATATTACCTTTTATAATTTCGCCACCCTTATATTCTGCCCAAAGGGTATTCCCTTTTTGATGGTAGAGGAAAACAGTTTGGCTGTCAACTTCACCGTTAGCAGTATTTATTTTAGGGACAAAAATTTTACCGTCATAATTAATGCTAGTTGTTACATTGTGTACAGGCTTTTCCATAATTTCATAAACCAATACAACATCATTTTCAACCAACCATTTTTTATGCTCAATAGTTTTATAGCCTCTTTTTTCATACAGGTGACTTGCAGGAAGCGAGGCATCTAAATATATAGTATCATAATTTTTGCTGATTTCATTTTCTAAGCACTGCATTATATAACTGCCAAAGCCCTGTTTTTGGAATTGTGGTGACACATATACTCTTGTAATATGGTTATCTTTGTAACTGCCTGTGCCAACAATAGTATTCGCATTAAATAAAACACCAACTGAACCAGCTTTAATATCATTCAAAATATTTTCTTTGCTGTGTAGCTGACAAAAGAAATCTACCACTTCTTTTGGATAATATTTAGGGTAAACAGTTTTAATTGTATTTTTAACTAACTTAAATATTTCTTCTGATTCATTTTCAGTTGCTTTAACATATTTCAGCATATAAATTCACCGTTATTTTAATTCTCTATATTTTAATCTGCCTCGTACTTAGATAAAAATTCTTTTATTCTCTCGTTGCCAGAGTCCTCAAAAACATACTTTGGAGTACCCTTTTCTACTATATAACCATTATCCATAAAAATAATGTGGTCTGCAACATTTTTTGCAAAATTCATTTCGTGGGTTACAATTACCATTGTCATTTTTTCGGAAGCCAACTGACGAATAACCTTTAATATTTCACCTGTCAGCTCTGGGTCAAGAGCCGATGTAGGTTCGTCAAACAGCAACACCTGTGGCTTTAGAGCCATTGCTCTTGCTATGGAAACACGCTGTTGCTGTCCGCCTGAAAGCTGATAAGGATATGCGTCTGCTCTGTCTGCAAGACCCATTTTTTCCAGCAACTCTATTGCAGTTTTTTCTGCTTCTTCCTTTGGTGTTTTCAGCACCTTAATTTGAGCGTGGGTGATATTTTCCAAAACACTTAAATGTGGGAACAAATTAAAATTCTGAAAAACTAACCCAAGTGAAAGCATTATTTTTTGGCAATCCTTTTTATGGGCATATACAGCAACGCCTTTTTCGTTATTTCTAACCAGTTTTTCACCACAAATTTCAATTTCTCCACTGTCTATAGTTTCTAAATTCATTATACATCTTAACAAAGTACTTTTACCGGAACCAGATGGCCCTATTATAGCCAACACCTGTCCCTCTAGCACTTCTAAAGAAATGTCTTTTAGAACATCTAACTTACCAAAGGATTTTTTTATATTTTTAACTTCTACCATTTTATTCATAAATATAATACCTCCTTTAGCGATAATAATCCAACTTTTTCTCTGCAAAGCTAAAGCCAGCAGACACTACACCGTTCATAATTAAATAGAACAACGCAGCAACTACAAAAGGAACAACACTTACTGCTGAATTTACAAAGTCTGTAGTAATTTTCATTAATTCTACAACTGAAATAACCTTAGCCAAAGATGTGTCTTTTACCAGAGTTATAAACTCGTTACCCATTGCAGGTAAAATTCTTTTAATAACCTGTGGTAAAACTATTGTAAAGTAGGTTTGTGGCTTTGATAAGCCCAACACCTTTGACGCTTCATATTGTCCCTTTGGTATACTTTCCATACCACTACGGAAAATCTCTGCAAAATATGCAGCGTAATTTAAAGAAAACGCTATAATTGCCGCAGGAAAACGGTCTACCTGTATGCCAAACAGAGGTTTTAGACCAAAAAATATAAACACCAACTGTAGCATAAGTGGAGTTCCACGCATAATAAGCAAATACAGCTTTACAGGCAGTTGAATAACCTTTATTTTAGACATTCTTCCCAAGCAAAGTATTAAACCCAAGGGAAGAGAAAAAAGCAAAGTAAGAAAAAATATTTCTAAAGACACCACTGTGCCTTCAAGCATTTTTGTCAGCAATATATCATAATTCATAAGGTTCACCTCAAATAGAAAACAGGTGGGCAAATAATCTGCCCACCCAGATTTTATTACTTCAATGTTGTAATATCTTCACCAAACCATTTTGTAGAAATCTCAGCTGTTTTACCGTCTGCTGACATTTCTTTTAATGTGTCTATAACTTTATTCTTTAAAGCTTCGTCATTTTTTCTAAAGCCAATTACATACTCTTCTTCTGTTAAATAGTCATCTGCACCGTCTTTTTGAATTAGCACATATTTTTTATCATCTGTATAAGTTTCTGCTACCTTTTCATCTAGTACAACAGCGTCTACAGTACCGTTGTCCAGCTCCATAATAGCATTTAGGTAAGTATCTGTAGAAATAACATTACCTAATGAAAGTTTAAATTCTTCTGAACCATTAACAGCATTTTCACCAGATGAACCTGTTTGAACAGCAACTGTTTTGCCTGCAAGATCTTCTCTTGACTTATAGTTAGAATCAGATTTTACCATAATAACCTGTGTATTCTTCATATAAGCCTGAGAAAGATTCATCTGCTCTGCTCTTTCCTCTGTGTATGTAAATCCGTTCCAGATACAGTCAATGTTACCATTGTCAAGCTCCATTTCCTTTGTATCCCAGTTAATAGGCTGTGTTACAAGTTTAATACCAAGTCTGTCACAAACCTCTTTAGCAAGGTCTATATCAAATCCAACTATTTCACCTGTTTCAGGGTCTGTATAGCCCATTGGTGGGAAGCTATCATCAAGACCTAAAACAAACTGACCTGCCTCTTTAACCTTGTCCCAAGATTTATCCTCTGCTGTTTCAGTAGCAGATACACCACTGTTTGTATCATTTGCAGTGCCATTATTTGTTGAGCCACCACAGCCAGCAAGTGCAGTTGTCATCATCATAGCAACCAATAATATAGATAATGTTTTTTTCATTATTTTGTCCTCCGTTTTTTCAGCACATAGTTACTTTATTTTAACTTTATTATTACCATATTGTAACACACCATTTTATTAAAGTAAATAGCATAACACACGGTTTTTTAAGATTTTTTGACAAATATTTTTAACTTGACCAAAATTCCAAAAGGCAAGTGACAGCCATAACCATCACTTGCCTTTTTTATATCGCTTTTATTAATGTCAAAAGCAATTATTCTTCTGTATTTTCCTGAACTGTAACTGCAATGCCCAAGTCATCAAGCTGTAGCTGTTCGATGGTGCTTGGAGCATTTGTCATTGGTTCGCTTGCGTTTTGAACCTTTGGGAAAGCAACTACATCTCTTAGTGTAGGTGCTTTTACCATTTGCATAACAAGTCTGTCAAGACCAATTCCCATACCACCGTGTGGTGGGGCACCAAACTTAAAGGCATCTGTTAAGAAGCCAAACTTTTGGTAAGCCTCTTCATCGCTTAAACCAAGCAAGCTGAACATTCTCTTTTGCAGGTCTGGGTTTGTAATACGAATAGAGCCTGATGAAAGCTCAACACCGTTAAGCACCATATCATAAGCCTTTGCGTAAACCTTACCCTTATCATCTTCAAGAGTGTCCATACATTCATCTGTAGGAGATGTAAATGGATGGTGCATAGCTACCCAAGTGTCGCTTTCCTTATCATACTCAAAGAATGGGAATTCAACAACCCATAGGAAGTTAAAGCCGTCTTGAATAATATCAAGTCTTTCTGCAACCTTACATCTTAAAGCACCTAATGTAGAAAGAACAGCATTTGTTTCTGTGTCAGCAACAATCATAACAACGTCGCCCTTTTCAGCACCTGCTGTTGCAAGAATAGCCTGCATTTCTTCCTCTGTCATAAACTTTGCAAAGCTGGAAGCAATTCCGTCGTCTGTAAGTCTAATCCAAGCAAGACCCTTTGCACCTATGCCACGAACAAACTCTGTTAGCTTGTCTATCTCTTTACGGGTGTAGGTTTTTACTGCATTTTTAGCTGTAATACCTCTTACACTACCGCCACCCTCAATAGCATTCTTAAATACTGCAAACTGGCTATTTTTAACTGCGTCTGTTAAATCATATAATTCCATTCCAAAGCGAGTATCTGGTTTGTCAGAACCATAACGCTCCATAACCTGATTATATGTATAGCGTGGGAATGGTGTAGGAATATCTACATTTAAAGCCTCTTTAAATACTCTTTTAATATAGCCCTCGCCAATTTCCAATACATCTTCCATATCTACAAAAGACATTTCAAGGTCTATTTGTGTAAATTCTGGCTGACGGTCTGCTCTTAAATCTTCATCTCTAAAGCAACGGGCAATTTGCATATATCTATCAAAGCCAGACACCATACACAACTGCTTATATATTTGTGGTGACTGTGGAAGAGCATAGAAGCTACCCTTATGTATTCTGGAAGGAACAAGGAAATCTCTTGCACCCTCTGGTGTTGATTTAATTAGCATAGGGGTTTCAATCTCTATAAAGCCCTGCTCGTCAAAGTAGTCACGAGTTACCTTTGCAATTTTATGTCTTAGAATAATATTTTGCTGTAGGTCTGGTCTTCTAAGGTCAAGGTAACGATATTTTAATCTTGTTAGCTCTCCTGTTGAAGAATTTGGAACAATCTCGAAAGGAGGTGTTTCACTTTCTCCTAAAATTCTAAGCTCTTTTACATCTATTTCAATGTCACCAGTTGCAATTTTGTTGGTTTTTGCACTTCTTTCACGCACTGTACCAACTACACCCAACACATATTCACTTTTTACAGTAGTTGCCTTTTCAAAAATGCTTTTATCTGTTGTGTCATCAAGTGCAAGCTGTACTATACCTGTACGGTCACGCAAATCTATAAATATAAGCTGACCAAGGTCACGCTGACGCTGTACCCAGCCAAAAACAGTAACCTGCTTGCCACAGTCAGACATTCTAAGTTCACCACAGTAGTTGGTCCTTTTAAGACCTGTCATAAACTCTGCCATTGTAATTCTCCTTTTATATTTATAACTATTTATTATTTTTTATTATTTTTGATTTTCACCAAATAGGCTCTCTAGCCCTGTGCCAGAGGTTTTTGTAAACTCATAATCTGCCAACTTTTGCATAAATACATTGATAAAACTTTCGTCAAGTGGCACCTCTGTTTTTTCTCCACTTTCCATATTCTTTAGCACAGCACAATTATTTTCGATTTCGCTATCACCAAGAACAATGCTAAATTTAGCACCAATTTTATCAGCATATTTCATTTGAGCACGCAAACTTCTGCCTACAATATCACATTCTGCTATTAAAGAGGTTTCTCTTACCTCTTTAACAATATTAAATGCTTTTTTCTGTGCTTCGTCACCTAAGCCAGCAACATAAAGGTCGCAAGTAGGTGGCTGTGGGATTTCAATTCCCTGCTCTTCCATTAAGGCAAATAATCTTTCCATACCCAAACCAAAGCCCAAAGATGGTGTGTGCTGACCGCCAATTTCCTCTATAAGACCGTCATAACGACCACCACCGCAAACTGTACCCTGTGAACCAAGCTGGGTTGTTACAAATTCAAAAACAGTTTTTGTATAATAATCTAATCCACGAACTATTTTAGGATTTACTACATATGGAATTTCTGCTGAGTCCAAATAAGCCTTTACCTTTGTAAAGTGGTCGCTACATTCCTCGCATAGATA
The DNA here is from genome assembly GCA_036549705.1 of Acutalibacteraceae bacterium. GTDB lineage: Bacteria > Bacillota > Clostridia > Oscillospirales > Acutalibacteraceae > CAG-964. The sequence goes on from JAXKHT010000029.1 coordinate 10,269, forward strand.
ATCTAAAACAACAGGAGCGTCCTTTGCAATTTCTGAACATACAGGACTTTTACAGTCTAGTATTCTCATAGGATTTTTATCTAAACGAGAAAGACAGGTTTCGCATAGTTCGCCCTTTTTACTTTCAAAATACTCTTTAAGAGCCTGATGATATTTTGCACGACAAACAGGACAGCCAATAGAGTTAATCTCCAGCTGTAAATCTACTACCCCAAGTCTGTCAAACAATGTAGAAGCCAAGCTGATAATTTCGGCATCTGCCATTGGGCTTTCTGCACCAAAAAGTTCTATACCAAACTGGTGGAACTCTCTGTAACGGTTAGCCTGCTTTTTCTCGTAGCGATAGCAAGAGTCAAAATAATACACCTTAACTGGTAGACCCTCATTATATATAGCATTCTCTAACAATGCTCTTGCTGCACCTGCTGTGCCTTCTGGTCTAAGAGTAATAGAAGTACCACCCTTTGTGTCAAAGGTGTACATCTCTTTTTGCACAACGTCTGTAGTATCACCTACACCTCTTTGAAAAAGCTCTGTATGCTCAAAAACAGGTGTTCTTATTTCCTTATATCCATAAGCCTGTGCTTCGCTTCTCATAATATCCTCTACAAGTTGCCACTTGTAGCTGTTCTTTGGCAGAACATCTTCTGCACCGTATACTCTTTTTGTTATAAGAGCCATAGTGAAACCTCCATTTATATAAAAATACAATAAACAATATAAAAACAGGGGTAGGCAAAGCCCACCCCTACCTAATGTTTTATTTTACTATAATATTGCAAAAGTTACAAGGTGCAATTCCTTATTATTTTACAATATTTCTCCAATCCAAGTCACCACGCTCTAAGCCGTGTATAAGCATTTCTGCTGTTGCAATATTGGTAGCAACAGGGATATTGTGCATATCACATAGTCTTAGTAAGTTCATATCATTTGGCTCGTTATTCTTTGGGTTAAGAGGGTCTCTGAAAAACAACAGCATATCAATTTCGTTACAAGCAATTCTTGCAGCAATTTGCTGGTCACCACCTTGAGCCCCACCTAAAAATCGCTGAACCTCCAAGCCTGTTGCCTCTGCAACCAACTTGCCAGTTGTACCAGTAGCACAAACTGTGTACTTGTTAAGAATACCAGAATATGCAATACAAAATTGTACCATAAGTTCTTTTTTCTCGTCATGGGCGATAATAGCTATTTTCATTATAATCCCTCTTTCTATTTTATTCCAATTTTTTTAACAAATTAGCAACGGTATATTCTCTCCATCTATTCTGGCCGCTATTCTATCTATTGTTTCCAGTGCCGTACATTTCTTTTTATAAGCAAGACCCTTTTGAACAGATGCAACTACCTGTCTATTTTCAGCAATTATTCCTATAAGCTGTATTCCAGATTCATCTATAACAGCATCTAAATCTGAATAAAAATTAAGTTCTTTAAATAAAGACCTTGAAAATCTGTTTATAATCAGCCTTATATTATCCTTACCATACTCTGTCAGCTTTTTTCGTACATTTACACAGCCACGCAAACTGGTAGGCTCGGTATTAGCAATAACCAAGCATAAATCAGCAGGCAAAACAGCTGTATCAAAGCCCTTTCCTACACCAGCAGGAGAGTCTATAATAATATAATCATAATTATCACGAATATTGTCTGTAAACTGTTTAAGTATGGCAGGGCTTAGTTCGTCCTCTGCATTTTGGGGAGCAGGAATAAGGCTTAATCCTGCAATATGGTTGCAGGGGTAAATTATCTGTTCTGGTGTACAGTTACCGCACACTGCATCTGCAATGTCAAACACAAGGCTTTTACTTATGCCCATCATAATATCAAGCCCACGCATACCAGAATCGCAATCTATTAATAATACTGTATGACCACGCTTTACCAGTGCCATACCAAGAGTAACACAAACTGTAGATTTACCAGTACCACCCTTGCCTGAAGCAATAGAAATAATTTTACCCATACATAAACCTTTCTGTGAAATTAACACATATGGCTACACACCCATTATGCTATGAAAACATTTTAGCACAAAAGTTCCTATAAGTCAAATAAACAATTAGATTTTTTTGAGTAAATTGCACATTTTTGTTACATTCGCACATAAAGAAAAGAAAAAATTTTATCATCGTAATAGACAAACTGAGATAGACTGAATGTATCCCCCATAAAAAGCGAAAATGACCACAGCATTTCCGATCCCTGTGGTCATTTTCTATCCTCTGTCTTTCCCCTTGTGTATCTCTCCAAATACACAAGTTTATTTTACCATAAACTAAAGGAAAAATCAAAGCGTATATTGTATAAAAATAACATAATATTTTGTAGAATATACCAAAAGCTTATTAATTAACCTGTAATAGAGTTAATTAGTCCACCCTTTTTGATTATATTCTGAATAAACTCTGGAAATGGCTCTGCCTGATAGGTTTTGCCTGTGGTTTCGTTTGTAATAACACCAGTGTCAAAGTTAACATTTACTACATCACCCGCTTTTATATCACGGGCAGCCTCGTCACATTCAAGAATTGGCAAACCAATGTTAATAGCGTTTCTGTAAAAAATTCTTGCAAAAGTTGAAGCAATAACACAAGAAATTCCAGATGCCTTAATAGCAATAGGAGCGTGTTCTCTTGATGAACCACAACCAAAGTTCTTTTCTGCTACCATAATATCGCCTTCATTTACATTTTTAGTAAAGTCAGCATCTATGTCCTCCATACAGTGGGCAGCAAGTTCCTTATGAGAGGCTGTATTTAAATATCTTGCAGGAATAATAACATCTGTGTCAACATTATCTCCGTACTTATGTACCTTACCGTTAGCGTTCATTTATATTATCCTCTCTTTCACTTATTCGCAAATCTTTGCAGGGTCTGCAATATAGCCTGCAACAGCACTTGCAGCTGCAACAGCAGGGCTTGCCAGATAAATTTCTGAATCAATATGACCCATTCTGCCTACAAAGTTTCTGTTAGTTGTAGAAACAGCCTTTTCGCCCTGTGCTAATACACCCATATGACCACCTAAACAAGGACCGCAAGTAGGTGTAGAAACTATAGCACCTGCATTTACAAATATATCAAACAAGCCTTCGTGCATAGCATCTAGCCAAATTTGCTGTGTGCCTGGAATAATAATACAACGCACACCCTTTGCAACCTTTTTGCCCTCCATAACCTTTGCAGCAGCTCTAAGGTCAGAAATTCTACCATTTGTACAAGAACCAATAACAACCTGCTGAATTTCTATCTTCTCTACCTCATCAATAGTTTTTGTGTTTTCTGGTAGATGTGGGAAAGCAACAGTTGGCTTTAATGCAGAAAGGTCTATTGTATATTCCTCATCATACTCTGCGTCATCATCAGCTGTAAATTCTACAGCCTCACCTTGGAATCTGCCGTTTGTATATTCTCTTGTAATATCATCAACTGGGAATATACCATTTTTAGCACCAGCTTCTATAGCCATATTAGTAATACATAGTCTATCATCAATATTAAGATACTGTAAACCCTCGCCAAAGAACTCCATAGACTTATACAAAGCACCGTCAACGCCTATCATACCAATAATATGTAAAATAACATCTTTACCGCTTACATATTTCTGTGGCTTACCAATTAAATTAAATTTAATAGCAGATGGAACCTTAAACCAAGCCTTACCGCTTATCATACCGGCAGCCATATCTGTTGAGCCTACACCTGTTGAGAAAGCACCTAAAGCACCATATGTACAGGTGTGAGAGTCTGCACCAATGCACAAGCTACCTGGGCCTACCAAGCCTTTTTCAGGTAACAGTGCGTGTTCTATACCCATCTCGCCAACATCCATAAAATTCTTTATGTCATATTTGTTAGCAAAATTTCTAACCTGTAAGCAATGCTGAGCAGACTTTATATCTTTGTTAGGTGTAAAGTGGTCCATTACCATTGCTATTTTTGTGTTGTCAAATACATTTGTTGCGTTACACTCCTGAAAAACATTAATTGCAACAGGAGAGGTAACATCATTACCAAGTACCATATCTAGCTTAGCCTCTATAAGCTGACCAGCCTTTACCTCTGGCAGATTAGCGTGGGCTGCTAATATTTTTTGGGACATTGTCATACCCATAGTGAATATCCTCCTATAAACATAAATATGCTCTTATTATGTCATATTACTTGATAAAAGAATGTAAAGTATGCTACAATTACTATTACAACAATAATATCAACTATTTTATCCCTTTTTATAAAAACAGGAGATTTATATGATTAACAATACTATAGCAGAAAGCGACACACTACAGCTACCTAAAGATACATCAACCTTATTTGACAGCATCGGCACAGAAAAGCTGTACCCTAAAAACACAACTATATATCATCAGGGAGAAAAAGCAGAGCATTTTTACTTTTTGAAAAAGGGCAGTGTAAAAATATTTTTCAACTCTATAGAGGGTTTGCAAAAAACAATTTCTATTGTAAATGATGGCAGTGTTTTAGGAGAAGCAGCGTTTTTTGACCACAAACCAAGAATATCATCGGCACAAACAATTACACCCAGCACAATAATATCTGTTACCCAAAAGCAAATGGAAAGTGCCTTTGCAAAGGACCCTAAGCTTGCTATGTATTTATTAAAGGTACAGGCACAATCTATAAGAATGTTGTCTGCACAGGTATCTGGTATGGCATTTTCTAAGGCAGATTGTCGTATAGCAAACCAGCTGTTACAGTCTCAAGTTAAAAACGCACAAGTTAAAAACGAAAAACACCCAACCGTACACCTTACTCACGAGGAGATTGGCAATTTGGTGGGTGTTTCAAGAGTTACCGTAAGCAAAATACTAAATGATTTTGCAGACAAGGGGATAATAAAAACTGCATACCGTTATATTATTTTAACAGACATAAAAAAGCTGGAGGAAATAGCATCTGTAAATTTATAATTTGCTGTATTTCTCCCAATATAATACTACACTTTAAATAGTAAGCTCTAATTAAAATGGTTCTAGAAAGCATCTGAAACTAAAAAACAAAAAGTTGTTTTAAGTTTTTAGATAGAACCTGTTTTTAATTAGAGCATTTTATATTATTTATAAATTAAACATTACAATTATACAGTTCCTGTTATAGTTAATACACTTACACCAGGTGTTGTTATCCAAGCCCCTGTTGTTGGATCCTGTGTATAGGTTGCAGCTGGAACAGTTATTTGTCCATTTAAAGATGTGAAGAAACCTGTTGCAGGGGTATATTGATAGTTAACACCCTCTGTCCATACAACGTCGTTAAATTTTACTGTAATTCCCTGTAAAGCAGGGTTAAATGTGTCTGTTAAAATTACATCATCTGTTGCATTAATAGGAACATTACCTGAATTTTGAATTACAAATGTGTATGTTAACTGACCATTTTCTGTAACTGTTGTTGGTGACATAGTCTTTGTTATTGTAAGCCTTGCAACATCTTCTGTATTAATTACATCTGTTACAGTAATAGGTGTTCCTATTCCTGAGCCTGTTATTACTGCCTGATTTGTTATACTTCCGTCTACATCTAAAGGTGCAAACTGGTTAGTTTGTGCCTCGTAAATTATAATTGCGTTGCTATTTGCTGGAACATCTATACCTGTAAAGGTTAGCGGTGATATACTAGCAACTGTTGGGGCAGTTTGAAGTACTCCATTTACATAGTAGGCTACAGAATTTTCTACATATGTCAAAGGCACTAAAGTAGATGAATTAAAAGTATAAGCACCTAAATTATCAGTTACAGTTAGCCCGCTTATTGGTGTATTGCCAGAATTAACTATGCTAATAATATACGCAATATTATCATTAGGGGTATAATCATCTATTAACGCATTTTTAGTTGCAGATACAACTTCTATAATCTCACCTGTAGTTATATTTGAATTTGTTACATTACCGTTATAGGTTAACGTAGCTTGATTTGTAAATATCGCCATTTACATTCCTCCTTATAAAAATAAAGGAAATTTTTATTCCTTTACTTACATAATATGGACAAATATAAAATTTGACACCTACACTTTAACTTTCCACAACGTATTATTACTCTTTAAGTTTTCTATCCTCTGGCTGTATAAACTCAAAAGGCAATGTAACCTCTGCCCCTTTGTTGTCCTTAAACTCCTTTTGGAAAAAGTAACTAACAATTTTTCTGCAAATATTTACATTAGCAAAATATCCCGAAAAATTTCTACTGTCATAATGAACTCTAAAAAGATTAGCACAGCTGGCAAAAAACATACTCATAGACAACCAAAAAAACGGAAATTTAAGGTATGAAAGCTGTTGTTCATCTGCAAAAAATCTTCTTAGCATACCTAAAGACAAAAGATAATCGCTGATATTTTTCAAGGAAACTGTTTGAACAATACTGCCATCTCTTACAGTATAGTAATAAAGGTACTTATTAAGCACAACACCTTTATTAGCATAGTAAAGCAACTTAGAAACAGTGGCAATATCCTCGAACTTCATTTTTGGAAAGGATATATTATGGTCTGTAAACAGACTTTTTCTCCACAGCTTATTCCACAAATAAGAACGCATAGTAAAGTCTGTTACTGTTTTTCTAACCATTTTTTTATTTGATAATACACCTTTTCGTGGTTTTCTAAAACGAACAGAATACAAAAAACCAGATTCTATATTATACATTATATAATTACAATGAACCACATCTGCATTGTTTTTATACGCAGCCCTGTATAATCGTAAAAGATAATTAGGGTCTATATAATCATCACTGTCAACAAACGCAATATACTCTCCTGTAGCAAGTGATATACCCAAATTTCTGGCAGAAGAAACTCCCTTGTCGGTATTATGAACCAGCTTAAAATTAGGGAAATTTTTTGCAAAGCCCTCTGCTATTTTGGGGCTGTCATCGGTAGAGCCATCGTTTATCATTATAACCTCATATTCCTTAAAGGTTTGGCAGGCAACAGAGGACAAACATCTATACAAATACTCTCCTACATTATAAATTGGAATTATAATACTTATAATTGGCTTTTCATCACTCACAGTTTACGCCTCCCTTTCCTGTATAACAGACTTTTCTACCATTGAATTTTCTTTTGATTTTTCATTCTTATTTTTAGTTAGCAAAGAGAAAGGTGCACAGAACAGAATTACACCGTAATATGTTATTACTCTCCACACTAACAAAGCTGACTTTAGCACTGCCACACCAAAGAACATATTATAAAAAACAGAAAAAGCTAATTCTGCTGCACCTGTTGCCCCTGGTAAAGGTATCATAGAAGATGCCAAATTTACAAATGCCTGTGAGCAAACCATATCTACAGGAGAAACCCCACTTAAAGAAAAGCCTCTGTAAATGCAATAAGGTACTATTAATATAAAAATAACCTGTACAAACACAAGCCCAAAGGAAACAGCCATAAGTTTTGGATTGCTCATAAGCTCTTTATTACCCTTATGGAACGCATCAACCTGTTCAGCTAACATTTTTGTGTACTTATCTGGATTTTTTACAAATTTTATTTTGTGCAGTAGCTTGTCGGTAATCTTTACCAACCAACCTGAAAGTCTTCTGTTAAGTGAAACAATCATCATACCTGTTGTAATAACTACCTGAGAGAAAAATCCTGCTATTATAAACAGCCACAAAATAGGAGTATTAACATTTGCTACAAAAAAGTCGAATCTAAATATCAATGCAGATACACTAAACACAGTTGAGGTTATTTGATATACTAAAAATTTTTGTAGCATACAAGAAGATGTATACCCTGGGTCAATTTTCTGTTTTGACAGAAAAAGCACCTGCATTGGTTGTCCACCTGTAGAAGATGGAGTAACTGCACTAAAAAAGCTTCCTACACAGGCACATTTAATTGCGTCAAGCACAGTAAAATACTTATACTGCTTACGAATATACAAATATGTCACTATGGAATCTATAAACATATTTCCCAACTGACATAACACCGCCATTATAATCCACACAGCATTTAGGCTAATGTCAGAGGACAACAAATCTAAAAGACCGTCATCTGAAATACAAAAGTATGTTATCAAACCTATAGACAGTGCTATAACAATTATATTAAATATTAGCGTCCAATTTATTTTTTTTATCATTTACAAAACCCCTCACTCACTATAATTTTACATTAATATGGCTACTGCAAGTTGCAGTAGCCATTTACATTAATTTGTTATTTCTGTAGGATTTGTTACTGTACCCATAATTATAGGAGCATAACTTTCGTTGTCAACAACTGCATATACAAAAGGTCTATTCAGCTTTAGGTCAACATTAGCCTGCTGAGTGGACTTTTGTGTTTCTTCCTTGTCTGTTTCAACAGTGCTGGACACACCCTTTTCTGTAAGAGAAATTGAAACAGATTGTGTAAAATCATTTACATATACACTTTCAGCAAATCCCTTTGAAAAATCTGCACTCTTTAAGAAAATCTCTTTTACTCCAATCTCTTGTAAACAATCCTTAATACTTGTGCTTTCACTTATAGTAAATTCAGGAACAGAGGCATTTACAAAATCTGTTGGCTTCATATCCTGAAGCAAGGCTAAAAAGTTTTCTGCCTTTAATTCAGCTACATATTTTTCAAGTGTAACATCCTCATTTGGCATTATAAAAACCATTTTACAAGGAACATTTTTCAAATCCTTTACAAAACCTGTAACATCTTTGTTGCTAAAACTTCTTTCTACACTTGTCAGATAATTAACCTTTACAGCTTCTCCCATTGCTGTTGTAAAATCGCCCTGTTTAACCTTATCCTTTTCATAATCTGTAAGCCATACATCACTAACAGCAACAGCTGTATCTAAATACAACTGGTAATCAGCTGATGTATTTATACATTTTGAAGTAATTATTTCCTTTGTATTGTCAAAGCCAAAATTGTTAATTACTTGATTTATATTTGAACTTGCAAAATCAGCCTTATATACAAAAACATCTTTATAAAAGTTTTCATATTTCTGTAGGAAACTTCTTTTTGGGGAATATTCATCTTTAACCCATACAGAGCTTATATCATAAACACCTGTATTTTCATTATTGAAAAAGCTTAGCTTTTGTGTAATATAAGCACCACATTGATTGAAAACATCATTTGTGTAAGATGATTTTCCCAAAGTTGATTTAAGCTCTTTAAGAGTATCTTTAGCTGTACCATTAGCCAAAGCAGATAAAGACACAGTTACAGACAATGGTGCTGTTATGGTATTAAAGCTGTCATAGTCCTTTGTTTTTAACATATTTAAGCCCAAAGTACAGCTGTCACTTATGTAGCTTTCGTAATTTTCTGGTTTTTTTACTGCATCTTCAAAATTATAATTAGGAGATGTTTCACTTTTTTGAACACCTGCCAATAAATTATCGGTATGTTTTACTCTGTTTTCCTTAACCTCTTTTTGGCAACCACATAAGCTAACAGCCAACATACTTGTTGCCAGTGCAATGGTGATTACTTTTTTTATAAAATTATTCTTCATCATCGTTCTCCAAATCAAATTCAAAACCAAAATCCTGTTCAATGTTCTCTACATTGTCCAGCTTTGATTCAGAATCGTAAATAACATTCTTATCAATATTTTCATATTCCTTCACTAGTCTTTCAGCAAGTTCTATAATTCTGCCGGCAGAATTTTCTCTGTAATTTTGCTGACAAGCTCTTTTCATAAAATCCAATTTATCTGGATTTAACAACAAATCATGCACAGCCTGCCCACTTTTCTTTTTAGGCAGACGAACAGCCATATTATTTCTTTCAAGATAAACAGCGTTATCCTCCTCCTGACCTGGATAAGCACTGAATATAGCCATAGGCAATGCAGATGCTATAGCCTCACTTACAGTTAAGCCACCTGGCTTTGTAACAATAAGGTCTGCAATATACATATATTCGTTAATATTATCAACAAAATATAATAGCTTAGTTGGTTTTATGCCACTGTTACCTGCGTAGAATTTGTTAGACTCTCGGTTTTCTGTTATACTTTCATCTTCATAACGCTGGTCATCATCAAAATCGTCATATTTTCCGCTTTCCAGATTTCTTTCATTTTCTTCATAGCTACGGTCAATCATAGACTCAAATTCGTCAAATAATTTTTTATTTCTACCTGTAACAACTACAATTTGAAAATCTGTTTTAGTTTCTACTATATCACGGTAAATCTTAAATATATCCTTAACACCAAAGCTACCAGCCATTAAAAGCAGAGTACGAAGATTTGGGTTTAATCCCATTTTTTTCATAAGCTCCTTTTTGCTGTGCTTATTATAAAAAACAGGGTCAATAGGAATACCGCTATCCTGCACTGCACTTGGGTCTACACCAAACTCCTGTAGCTTTTCTACCATTTCTTGGTTAGAAACCACATAAGCATCTACCCCTGGCTGAACATACATAATATGTGGTGCAAAATCTGTAATAAGAGAAATTATAGGTATATTCATTTTATATTTTACCTTTAGCTGAGAAGCCATTTCAACACAAAATGCATGAACACCTATAACTACATCTGGTCTAAACTCTACCATTAAAGGCAACAGCTTTTTAGCCAACAATTTTTGAAATTTAGCAGCCAAGTTCCCTACTTTACTTTCACGATTAGTATGATTATATGCTGTACCATAAATTAAAGGCATATTTTTAGCAATAAACTCATAACCCTCTGACACTGTTTTATTATATAAATGACCTATATGTTCTAAAGTATCAACTACTCTTATAACGTCATCTGGTCTGTTTTGTTCAATATATTTTTTCATCGCACTGGAGGTTCTCATATGTCCTCCACCTGTAGAAGCAGACAAAATCAATATACGCAATCTTAACCCACCTTAACCTATAATATAATTTTAATTATAACATATATTGTAAAAGTATTGCAACGAAAAGCAAGATATAAATTGTTAACAAAACATTACATATTTAAAGACTATAAATAATGGTTATTAACAAAAGTAATATTGTAAATGTTTTCCATCAATTTTTCTAATGATTTTTTTATTTCTATGTGTTATAATTGTTGCAAATATCGTATTATAGCTTGTAAAGGAAATTATACCATCGTTTTAATAAGGAGTAAAAGAAATGAATGAAAAAGCCATAAAGAATAATTCTGACAGTAAAGAAAAAGAAACTGCACAGAATACTCCAGAAACAATAAAGAACAAGGAAATAAATATTAACAATACAACAGAAGACACTACAAACGCAGTTAGCACCAGCAGTCTTGACAATGATGTTGAAAGTATATTAGCAGAAATTAGAAACAAATCTGCTAACAGCACAGGCAACGATGCTAACAACGAAGCTGATTCAACAGTATCAACAGACAGCACAGAGGAAATGGTGGATATTACTGAAATGACTAATACCACTCCAGCTATTTCACCTGTAAAAACTGTAAAAAGCCCAAAGAAAGAGGCTAAAATTAAAGAGGAAAAACCAAAGAAAGCAGAAAAAACAAATAATGTTAAAGCTGAGAAACAGCCTGTAAAGGTTGATGACGCCACACCAAATAAGAACCACACATTTGCAAAAATTTTCTGTGGTTTGCTTGTTTCTTTGGTATTAGCAGGCGGTACCTTTGCTTGTTTGTATAATCTTAATCCTGAATTTATACCTGTAGCAGTATCTGCAAATGTACCAGGGGGTACAGTAAAGCCACCACAAGAGGAAGTAGTTTTTCTAAAGGGAATACAGGTTGCAGGAATTGATTTAGGTGGTAAAACACTGGCAGAAGCTAAGGCGTTGCTTGCAGTAAAGGGAACAACATTGCTTCCGGATATTAATTTAACTGTTAATTATGAAGAGAAAGACTACACCTTTACAAACAAGGACTTTGAATTTTCTTATGATATTAACAAGGCTGTTGAAGAAGCAAATAAATACAACAGCAAGGTATTAGCATCTAACAGCAAAGACATTATTACATATGCCCCAAGTAACGAAAGCGTAGAAACAGACATAGATAAAGAAACTGTTAATTTCAAAGTAAAATATCAGGTTACACAGTCATCTGTACAAAAAGTAATTAAAAGATTAGCTAAAAAGGTAGATATTCCTGTAATAGAACCTCACGTTTCTAAATTTGACACAAAGCAATCTAAAAACTCAAAGCGATATAAATATAAAGAAGGCTCTAATGGTACTGCTATAGACCAAGATATTCTTATAACAGACACATTAAAGGCTATAGAAAATGGTGACACAGACATAAAGCTGACTGCCACAAGCCATACCACAAAGCCTACACTTAAAATGGACGATGTAAAGAAAGCCACAAAACTTATAGGCAAATTTAGTACATATTCCACTAACACCTACAATGCAAATTCAAATATGGCAACAGCATTGGGGGTTATAAATGGTACTATACTGGAACCTGGTGACACATTGTCATTTAATGATTGCACTGGTGACAGTAACCAAACCTCTAACGGATATTTACCTGCCGGCGTTATTGCAAATGGCGAAATGACCTCTGGTATAGGAGGAGGTATTTGTCAAGCAGCCACTACACTATATAATGCAGCTATTATGGCTAATATGGAAATTGTAGAACGTCAGCCACATTTATGGTGTTCATATTATGTTTATGGTGGACTTGATGCTACTATAGACTGGGGCAACATTGACCTTAAAGTTAAAAATAATTCTAAATACCAAATGTTCTTTAAATGCTGGATGGACGGAAGTCAGCTTAACGTAGAAATATATGGCTGGCAGTCACCGGAATTTGACGAGGTAAGAACTGAAAGTGAGCTGGATTGGTACAACAGCGAATATTACGGATACAATGCCTACCGTGTATTTTATAAGAAAGGCAAAGAGGTTAAGCGAGAGGATTTACCTTATTCAACCTACAGCCTATCAAATGGTGGTGGCATAAGAGGTGCTGACCCTGGTGACGTATCCACAAAATTAAAACAGCCTGAATAATAAATTATCTTTATTCACAGCACAGCAAAGTTTTATTACATAAAAAATACCCAAACCCTGTTTTTATACCAAGGGTTTGGGTATTTTCACTTTATGGAAATTACTATAATATAATAACAATAATTATATAGCTATTACCACAATTTTATGTTATTCACTTTATAAAATTACAATAGAATTACTTCAAACAAGCCTGTTTCCTTATCAAATGTAAATTGATATGTACCACCAGTTGCATTTAGGGTAACTGGTGTAGTGTATTTACTTGACAATGTCTTTTTACCACTGTCATTTACAGTCAAACCTACTGTATACGCAACGCCATAATTATATACCTTAAAGGTATAGCAACCACTTGCAAGATTTATTGTACCTGTTGCTGTGGTCAGGTCTTCGCCAGTTGTTGACTTATCATTTAGTACCAAATTAAAATCACCTGAAATATGCACATCTGTTGTACATTCATCAGCAATCGGTGTATGGCGTATTATTAGTTTATTTGTTTCAGTATTCAATGTAAATGTATATATACCCCCTGTAGCATTTAGGGTTATATATGATGAATACTTGCTGTTAACTGACAAAGAACCTGTTGTAGCATTGTCAACAACTTTGCTGTAGCCATATTCTGTACCACCTATAGATAATTTAAACTTATATGTACCTGCTGGTAGTTGTTGGGTACCTATAGAAAGTGGTTTATTCTCAACAGGCTTTAGGATAGTATCTATATCGCCAATTAAATATTCTTTTGGCAAATTTTTATCGTGCTTAATTACCAGCTTATTGGTAATAGTATCAAACCGGAATGTATATGTACCACCTGTTGCGTTTAATGTTATATATGATGTGAATTTTGGGTTTAATGTTAAGCCATTGCAATA
>JAXKHT010000030.1:0-7794 GCA_036549705.1 Acutalibacteraceae bacterium
CGTTTTTAAATAAATCTGTAATTTTATCTACTATCTCAGGTGCCATAGCAAGTGCCTTTTCTGCTGTAGTTGAGTTTGGTGTATCAATACTTAACACCTTTGCGTCACCATTAGAAATAAATATAAATGCTACAGGGTTAATTGTTATACCTGCACCAGCACCGCCACCAAATAAATCCTTGTCAGGTGATGTTTTTGTTGTAAAACTTGAACCACCTGATGCAAAGCCATAAACTACCTTTGAAACAGGAATAATAACACTGCCGTCAGGTGAAGTTATAGGATTACCTATAACAGTGTTTACATCTACCATTTGCTTTATTTTTTCCATTGTTGTGCCCATAAGCCCCTCTAAAGGTTGTTTGTTTTCCATTGTTTGCACCGTCCTTATATTAATTATATTTTATTTTATTATCGTAATTATTTACCTTTATATAGCAAAAATATTAATTTTCTGTAATTATTTCCTTTTTATTGTTTTCTTGTGGAGTAGCTTCCTCTTGATTATTTTCATCAGCGTTATCCTGTTCTTTATCCGTTTCCGCCTTTGGCTGTGCCAATGGTGGTAAATCATCTAAGGATTCTATCTGAAAACATCTTAAAAAATTTTCTGTTGTACCATACAATAATGGTCTGCCAGGTAGCTCTAATCTGCCTTTTTCTTCTATTAATCCTCGTGTGGTTAAACTACCAACTACACCAGAGCAATCCACACCACGCACCTGCTCTACAAATGCTTTAGTTACAGGCTGATTATAGGCAATAACAGCCAAAACCTCCAGTGCCGCCTGAGAAAGTGGAGTATTACGCTTTAAATCCATAACTCTGCGTATAAATTCTCCGTACTGCTTTTTGTTACACATTTGGTAGCTGTCCTCAAGACGGATTACTGCTATTCCGTGAGTATTTTGTGCATATTCCTGCATAAGTTCTGTTAAAAGCTGTTTTGTTAATGTGGATTTTATCTCTAACGCTTTTGAAAGAGTTTCTAAATGTACAGGAGAACCATTTGCAAACAGAATAGCTTCTAATGCACATTTAAGCTCTCTATTACTAAAGTTTGACCCTTTTATCTCGCTATTATTCACTTCACTGTTACTCGCTATCATTTGTTGCTCTTTCCTTTCGTAATAATTTTACATCGGCATTGTCACCGTCACCCTCAATATAAATTCTGCTGTTTTTAACAAGTTCTAACACAGCTAAAAAGGTTGCAACAAGCTCAGATTTAGGACTGCCGTCCTTAAATAGGTTACGATATTTAACAGGTGTACCACCCCAGAGCTGTTTTAATACATAAACAACCCTAGAGCTAACTGAAACTATCTTTCTTTCAACAATTCCGCTAAAAGCGTCTCTTGGTGGTGGCAGTTTATTTTTACCCCTACCAACAGCGGCAATAAAGGCTTTTGATATGTCCTCTGTTGGATGCTTTCTGGTGTATGTTGTATCAAATTTTATATTAGATGGTAACTTTGTAAATATGTCGTATGTTACCATTTTAGATAATTGCTCTGCTATTTTTCTACATTCAGCATATTCTAATAGCTGACCCTCAAGCTCTTTCTTTAATTCCTCTGCCTCTTCATCATACTTAGGCAAAAGAGAAACAGACTTTATATATACTAAACGAGATGCCATTTCCAAAAACTCACTGGAAACCTCCAGTTGGTTTTCCTGCATCTGATTTATTTGTTCCATATATTGGTCAAGTAACAGTGCTATTTCAATATCACAAATATCCATTTTATGCTTTGCTATAAGTTGCAAAAGCATATCCAACGGGCCTTCAAAATCACAAACCTTATATTGTAAAACAGTGGCTTCCTTACTCAAACAGACACCTCCTAAATTTGACTATTTAATTCTAAATTGTTATGCAATCATTGCTACAAATATAGGATTAAAAATAAGCTCTGATAAACTTACTATTAAACTTGTCATAAGCATTTGCAATTTAGATAAAGGTGCTGTTAAAATACCAGTTGCAACAAACAGAATCAAAGCAATGCTGAAATATTGTTCATACTTATAAAATTTATATACTATTCTGTCTGGTAAAAAAGCAAATAAAATTTTAGAACCATCTAATGGTGGAATAGGGATAAGGTTAAATACAGCCAATGAAACATTTATCACAATAAAGTAGTTGAAAAATATCATAAGCAAATTACATATGTTAACATTAATAATACCGCCATAGTACGAAATAAGGGATAGATTATAGAAACACGAACCTAAAAAAGCAGCAATTAAATTACTTACAGGGCCAGCCAAAGCACACAATGCCATACCAGCCTTAGGATTTTTGAAATTTCTAGGATTTATTGGCACAGGCTTAGCCCAACCAAAACCAACAGCTAAAATCATTAACGCACCCCATATATCTATATGAGCTGTTGGGTTAAAGGTTAAACGCCCCATATTTTTCGCTGTATTATCACCTAGCTTATACGCAATAAAACCGTGTGCAAGTTCGTGCAAAGGCATAACCAAAAATACAATCATACACACAGCTAAAATTTGCATTACTCCATCTTGAAGAGAAAAAGAACCTGAAAGAAAATGTCTTAACATTTCATAACCACCTTTACAAAAGAGTATAAAACCCCTATAATAAAAAACACAAACCTATAATAACACATAAGTTTGTATTTTTCAATGTAATACGTTTTGTGTACTTAAAATTATGGTTCATATGGTGAAAATAAATTTATAAAAGGTATTGCAATTTTTGTAAAAAGATGTTATCATAATAAGCGTTGTATTCATATAAGAGCTTAAAAGCACTAAGGAGGTGCCGAGAATGGCAAAATGCGAAATTTGTGGCAAGGGCGTTACTTTTGGTATTAAAGTATCTCACTCACACAGAAGATCAAACAGAACATGGAAGCCAAACGTTCAGCGTGTAAAGGCTATTGTTGATGGCTCACCAAAGCGTGTTTACGCTTGTACTCGTTGCCTACGTTCAGGTAAGGTAACAAGAGCTATTACAGCTGCACCTGCTTCTGTAGAAGAATAATTAATAATTGAAGCTTTTGGGACACCCTTTATTGTGGTGTCCCTATTGCTATTATATTACAATTTTACAGAATATCAACGGGGACAAAGAGGTGCAATTAATGAAAGCTACAATTATTATAGATAATATAAGTCACAACAGTCTGCTTTGCGAATGGGGCTTGTCGGTACATATATCCCATAATAATCTTAATATACTATTAGATACTGGTACAACAGGAATTTTTGCAGAAAATTCAAAGACTCTGGGAATAGATTTAGAAAATGTAGATTACGCTGTGCTTTCCCACGCTCATTATGACCACGCAGACGGTATGGGCGAGTTTTTCAAAAACAACTCAAAAGCAAGTTTCTATATAAGAAGTGGAATATCTGAAAATTGCTATAGGCGTAAATCCTTGTTTAAACATAAATACATAGGCATAAAACAAGGTTACCTGCAAGAATTTAAAGATAGAATTGTATATGTAGAGGGTGACTATAAGCTAGATGATGGTGTATATTTAATCCCGCACAAAACCCCTAATCTTTCAAAAATCGGCAAAAAGGCACATATGTATGTACGCAAGAATAATAGATGGCAACCTGACGATTTCTGCCACGAACAAAGCCTTGTTATAGACACCGACAAAGGTTTAGTTATTTTTAATAGCTGTTCACACGGTGGTGCGGATAATATAATTAACGAGGTTGCAAGTACATTTCCAAATAAAAAGATTTATGCAATTATAGGTGGCTTCCACCTGTTTGAGTCCACCGACAAAGCTATAATAGCACTTGCTCAAAGAATAAAGGAAACAGGCATACAGCAGGTAATTACCGGTCATTGCACAGGTGAACACGCTTTTGATATATTAAAAGAAAACCTTGGTGACTGCGTACAGCAAATTCACTGCGGTATGGTTATTGAGGTGTAGAAATTTTATCGTGAATTCCCAAAGTAAATTCCACTGTGAAATTTGCTTTGGGGATTCATTTGTTTATTTGGTGTGCGGTTGTCATTATCTATATCTGAATGTAAATTGACATCAATGGTACCGTATGGTAAAATATTGAGGTCAAGGTATAATTCTAGTATTAAGAGGGTATTTATGAAAAATTTGAATTCAATTCCGCTAATAAGCGTTATCATTCCTGTATACAATGGTGAAAAATATGTGGCTGAGGCAGTTAATTCCTTGTTAAATCAGCCTTGTAAAGATTTAGAAATTGTTATTGTAAATGATGGTTCTAAGGATAATACTGATGTTATTTGTAAGAAATTAGCAGAACAAAATGCAAATATTAAATATATTGCAAAAGAAAACGGTGGGGTTTCTTCAGCAAGAAATCTAGGTGTCAAAAATGCTGTAGGCAAATATATCGCATTTTTAGATTCTGATGATATTTGGACTACTAATTTTTATGATGAGAATTTGCATAGTAAAATTATAAATGACGGCAGTGATATGTTTTCTTTTGGATATATAATGTCTGATGAGAAAATGCATAACGGTGTTCTTACCCCTGCAACAGATAATAATACACATAAAATTAATCATTGTAATACTTTTTGCTCTTATTTTTATTCTTCCGAGAAAATCTCTAAATTTTTAGAATTTGATACAACTAAGAAATTTAGAGAAGATATTTTATATATACTACGGGCACTTTGTATGGCGAAAAATGTTTGTTGTGTAGATAAATATATATTTGTTTATCGATATAATTCAAACTCTGCAATGCATACTAATCGTGACGTATCAGTAGAAAGTATATTAGATGAAGCAGTTTTTTGGAAATATGAGATACTTGAGTGGTTATTAAAACATTCTGAGTATTATGACGATGTTAATATTAGAATAAGCAAAATTATGATGCTTACATATGCATTTGAGTATGTTAGAGTTGCCGCTACACAGAAGTATAGCTTTGAAACAATTAAAAAGAATCTTAATGAGTATATTTCTGATGAAGAATTACGCAACCCTGATAATTTAGTGTTAAATGATATTTCAAAATATACACAAAACAGATATTTTTCAGACCCTGAACAATATGTTGCAGAGTTAAATAAACAGTACTTTAAAACTAAAATTGTTTCTATAATAAGAAAAGTTGTTTCTAAAAATTTCTTGGCGAGATGGGTATATCACAAAAAGAAATATAGAAGTGATATAACGAAATATGTGAGATAATAATTAAGTAGCGTGTGGTGCTGTATGATAATCTAAAACAATTTTTAATTGACTTTAACCGCTATTTATGTTACCATTAATAAGTACAATAATATAGTAAAAATGATGATGAAGACAGGCAGTTTTCTAAGAACTTACAGAGAGTTGGGGTGTGGTGGAAGCCCAATATTTCATTAAACTGCAAATCACTTCGGAGTTGCCTTTTGAAAGCTGTTTGTTTTTACAAAACAGTTAGTAGAATAGGACGGTTTTTCACCGTTATATGAAACGCATATAGGTAGTATGTCGTAATGGGTGGTTTTACGAAGCTTTTGGGTGCTTTGTCCTGTTATGGACAAAGTACCTTTTATTATTTTTAGGAGGTTGAAACAATGTACAAGAAGGTTGACACTAATCTTGATTTTGTTCAGCGTGAAAAGGAAATTGAAAAATTCTGGAAAGAAAACAAAATTTTTGAAAAAAGTATCGAGGAACGCAAGGGCGGTAAGCCTTATGTGTTTTATGACGGTCCTCCAACAGCTAATGGTAAGCCTCATATAGGTCACGTTCTTACTCGTGTTATTAAGGATATGATTCCAAGATACCAGACTATGAAAGGCTGTATGGTTCCAAGAAAAGCTGGTTGGGATACTCACGGTTTGCCTGTAGAGCTTGAGGTTGAAAAGCTATTAGGTCTTGACGGTAAAGAGCAGATAGAAGAATATGGCTTAGAGCCATTTATAACAAAATGTAAAGAGTCTGTATGGAAGTACAAGGGTATGTGGGAAGATTTCTCTAGCACAGTTGGTTTCTGGGCAGATATGGATAACCCTTATGTAACTTATGATAATAACTTTATCGAGTCTGAATGGTGGGCATTAAAGCAGATTTATGATAAGGGCTTGCTATACAAAGGCTTTAAGATAGTACCTTATTGCCCAAGATGTGGAACACCTTTGTCATCTCACGAGGTTGCTCAGGGCTATAAAGATGTAAAAGAGCGTTCTGCTATTGCTAAGTTTAAGGTAAAGGACGAGGACGCATATATTCTTGCTTGGACAACAACACCTTGGACATTGCCATCTAATGTGGCTTTGTGCGTTAACCCTAACGAAACTTATGTTAAAATTCAAACTGAAGATAATGTTTATTATATGGCAGAGGCTTTGGTTGAAAAGGTAATAGAGAGCGAATATACAGTTCTTGAAACTTACAAGGGTAAGGATTTAGAATATAAAGAGTATGAGCCACTATTTAACTTTGTGTCACCTAAGAAAAAGTGCTACTATGTAGTATGCGATACCTATGTAACATTGTCAGACGGTACAGGTGTTGTACATATTGCCCCTGCATTTGGTGAAGATGATGCCAATGTAGGTAGAAAGTATGACCTACCACTTGTACAGCTTGTAGATGCAAAGGGTGAAATGACAGAAGAAACACCTTGGGCTGGTGTTTTCTGTAAAGAGGCAGATAAACTTATCCTAAAGGATTTAGAGGAAAAAGGTCTGCTATTCTCTGCACCTAAATATGAACACTCATATCCACACTGTTGGAGATGTGACACACCACTAATTTATTACGCAAGAGATTCTTGGTTTATAAAAATGACAGCTGTTAAGGATAGATTAATAGCTAACAACAACACAGTAAACTGGATTCCAGAGTCAATAGGTAAGGGTAGATTTGGTGACTGGTTAAATAACGTACAGGATTGGGGTATTTCAAGAAACAGATATTGGGGTACGCCTTTGAATATTTGGGAGTGTGAGTGTGGTCACTATCATTCTATTGGCAGTATCGAAGAACTAAAACAGCTTTCTGATAATTGCTCTGATGATATAGAGCTTCACAGACCATATATTGATGCTGTAACAATAAAATGTCCTCATTGTGGTAAAGATATGCACAGAGTACCTGAGGTTATAGACTGCTGGTTCGACTCAGGCTCAATGCCATTTGCACAGCATCACTATCCTTTTGAAAATAAAGAACTATTTGAAGCACAGTTCCCTGCTGATTTTATATCAGAGGCTGTAGACCAAACAAGAGGTTGGTTCTATTCTCTACTTGCAATTTCAACATTGTTGTTTGATAAAGCACCATATAAAAATGTAATAGTTCTTGGTTTGGTACAGGATAAAGACGGTAAGAAAATGTCTAAATCTAAGGGTAACGCAGTTGACCCATTCAAGGCATTGGAAACCTTTGGTGCAGACGCTATCAGATGGTATTTCTATACCAATTCTGCTCCATGGTTACCTAACCGTTTCTACGACAAAACAGTTGTAGAGGGTCAGCGTAAGTTTATGGGTACTTTGTGGAATACCTACGCTTTCTTTGTACTGTATGCTAATATTGATAAATTTGATGCTACAAAATATACACTTGATAAAGCAACTCTAACAGCAATGGATAAGTGGCTGTTGTCAAGATTAAACTCAACTGTTAAGTCTGTTGATAATAACCTTGCTAATTACAAAATCCCAGAGGCCGCAAGAGCGTTACAGGAATTTGTAGACGAGATGAGTAACTGGTATGTTCGCCGCGGTCGTGAGCGTTATTGGGTACAGGGTATGACAGATGATAAGCTTGCTGCTTATATGACCCTTTATCA
>JAXKHT010000031.1:0-18999 GCA_036549705.1 Acutalibacteraceae bacterium
ATCATAAGGAGAATATGGAAAATGAATTCAGGATTAGAAAAGAAATCCTTCACGGAATTAAAGAATCAGGCGAAACAGAAAAATCAATCGGCCTCGAAAGTTGTACCGACAGTTACGGTAACGGAAGAAAACTGGAAAGCATTGATAGCACTCAACAATACGATGATAGAGTGGCTGGAGTATCTATCACAGGAGCTTCCGACCAACTCGGATTTCCATGCTCAGATCAATTACATCAGGAAGAAAAACGAGGAACAGCTGAATGCAATCGAAACTATTGTTACACAGATGAAAACGGAGAACGATACTATGTTGAAACAGGTTGGGAATCAGAACGAGAAGAACTTCTTGTTTATCTCACAGTTGAAAGAGAAAATGAAGGATTATACGAAAAAGCTATTCTGGATTACAACGGTGGCAAACTTAATTACATCATTGACGGTGCTTATCTTGCGACTGAAGTTTTCGATATGATTGACAATGATTATCATACAGACGATTGCACTACGATCAGAAAACCAATAAAGGAAAGAAAAAATACTGAAAAGCACGGTCCAAAAATGAGCGGAATGTAAAAATAAATTATAAAGGATGATGAATATATGATTTGGTTTAGCACAAAGCCAATAGGAATAAAAGTAAAGTTGATATTGATATGCCATCTTGTGTTTTATGATGGAGAAAGGAGGTTTATGGCTAGAAAAAGAGAGCCGATAATTATAGATTCAATATTTTTCAATTATGTTGGAACAGATGAACAGTTTAATGTTTTTCTTAAAAGTGTAATCAAAGATTATATTTCAGAAGATAAGCTGTTGCCAAATGATGAAAATATTGATGATAAAAAATCTGCTTAATAGCTGGATATTAGAAAAGAGTTGTGATATGTTGTGGTTGCACTTAAAAGGTGCAACCACAGAATAACTCATAGAAACAGGAGGAGATAAATTGAAGGTATGGTTATACTATAGACTATCAAGAGATGAAGATGCAGAACTAAACTCATTGAATAATCAAAGAAATATACTAGTTGAATATGCTAAAGCAAATAATCACGATATAGTTGGTGAGTCTTTCGATGACAATGTTTCTGGTATGCACTTCAATCGTGAGGGAATAAATAAAATATATGAAGAAGTTGAAAAGAAAAGTTTTGATACTATATTAGTGAAAGATATGTCTCGACTCGGAAGACACAAAACACAGACAGCAATGTTTATTGATTACCTTAGAGAGAACGATATCAATGTATTATCTGTAACTGAAAATCTTGATACAAGCAATGAGTCGGATGATTTGATTATCGGCTTTAAAGGTTTGTTTAATGATATGTATGCTCGTGACATTTCTAAGAAGGTTAGGGCAGGTATGAATCAGAAACTTAAGGATGGTATGGTATTAACACCACCTATGGGATATTTCAAAGATAAAAATACAAATGAAATAATTGTAGTTGAGGAACACGCTGAAATTGTAAGACGAATATTTGATATGTACCTTAATGGATACGGACTTAATTCAATAGCAAAAATTCTAAATCAAGAAGGTATAAAATCTCCTGCTTTTTATCAGAAAAAATTGTTTGGTAAAAATCTCGGATACAACAAACCTGAAATAGGCAGAAGATATCTATGGGATAATACAGGAGTTAAAAGGATTTTGCAAAATGAGTTTTACATAGGTACTGTAGTTAATCATAAAACTTACAATAATAAGATTACTCACGTAAGAAAAAACATTCCTGAAAATGAACAATATCGACACGAAAAAATTGTACCTGCCATTATCTCAAAAGACAAATGGGAGCAGGTACAATTTATAATGTCTGATAAAGTGAAAAGAAATGTTAGAGCAGGAAGTAATAAGCCTTGTCACAGATACGCAGGACTAATTAAATGTGGTGACTGTGGCTCAAGTTTCGTATGCAAAACAAGGAATTGGCGTGACTTTCCAGAAAGAATCGAATATGTATGCAATGGTTATCATCGTTACGGTAAAGAAAATTGTAGTCCTCACAGAATAAATGAAACTCTACTTGATGAATTGATATATAAGGAGATTCTCGCTGTAAAAGATTCTGCAATCGAAAATTACAACAGCATAGAAACTGATGTTAAAAAGTGGATGAAGCAAAAGAATAATGTCGGCAATAAGCTTCAAAAACTTAATAACGAACTTGAACAACGAAAAAAAGATCAGAAAGATATCTTACTTGAACGAATCAGAGATAAAGAACACTCTGAAATATATTCAGAAATGCTTGAAGCCTGTGAAAATGATATACAACAGATAAAACAAGAAATTGAATCAATTAAAGATTACAACACGACCATCAAAAAACGCAAGTCTGAAATTAAGCAAACAGTTGACTTAATAGAAGAAATAGTGAAAGACGGTGCAATAAGTAATGCTAATTTACGATTACTGGTTGATGAAATCAAAATGTACGAAAGCGACAAGAGATTGAAAATAGAAATAAATCTTAAAGCAAACTTTGCAAAGCACTTTGAAATATATGGAGAAAGCGGAGAAAAGCATAGTCTTATACTACAAGATTTAAGAAAATAAGAAGGCAGACGCACAACCTGAGTGAATTGAAATTTATAACAATTATCTAAATTACTACAAGTAGATTTGTAGTAATCAGACAAAGAATTTCAATCCTAATGTTATGCGTCTGCCATTGTTTTTTAGAAGATACAAATGAAAAAAGCCCGATAAAATCGAGCTTTTAGTGGTGCACCCGACAGGAATTGAACCTGCACTTCCGTTAAGAAATATGGACCTGAACCATACGCGTCTGCCAGTTCCGCCACGAGTGCGTATTTAATTTTCACTCTTAATATTTTTACACGGCAAAGAGCAAACCGAGGTGGAGCTATCGCTTAATCCACATTTTGCAGGATATAGACCTGAATTGAATTTGCACCGAGGTGGTGTGACCTGAACCATACGCATCTGCCAATTCCGCCATATCCACATATTTAATATTTGACTTACTTAATTTTTACAGGACAAAAACCCATAAAAACAAAGTAAATAGCTTAATCTGCCAGCGAATAAGCTATTTTAACAAAAGATTTTAGTATTACTCTACTGATTAAATACTGTCAATGTGCAATAGTTTGCCACTGAATGGTATTCATTATATACTATTTATTAACAAAATTCAAGACATAAATTAAAACAAATAGAGAGTGTATAATGTAAATTTTTATTTAACTATTATATAAAATTAAATAATTAAATGAAAATTGTTAGAGACGTACTTTAAAACATTAATTGAAATAAATTGACATTGCATAATGCTAATCTACATAATAGCCACTAGATAGAATCCTGTGGTTATTATGTAGATTGTGAGAAATACTCTTTAATTAAACATTTTTTGTCACATAATGTTTTACTGTATTAGATGGATTTAATAGTTCTGTTCTAAAAAACTCTGGATAAATTTTTTGTGGCTCGTCTACTGTTATCCATTTTAGAAATTCAGAATCTCCGTCCTCTGTAAAGCTGTAGCATACAGGTTCAAAATTCTCAGGTACTTTCATATAGAAAAACAAAGAAATTTCATGGACAATATTGCTTTTTTTAACGTTTGAATCCCCTGGGAAAAAGTTTTCGTGTATAAAACCAAGCCTGTCTACTTCCATTTTTACTCCAGTTTCTTCATAAACCTCTCTGACAACCGCTTCTTCTGCTGTTTCGCCAAAATGAATTCTACCACCTACAGAATACAGATGGTCAAAACGATTGTTGCCCACCATAAGAAACTTATCAGCTTTCATTATAACTGCTCCAACACGAATATTTAAAATTCCATTCTCTGTATTTATACATAAATCTTGCATACATTTTCTCCTTTAATAATGATAAAGTAATTGTATTTATAAAAATCTACATTTCACAGGTAGATACAATATAGTTGTAAATAGATATATATACAGTATTTGGGTTGTATGAGTATACTGTGCTTTGCACAATGTATCCTGTATAACAGGTACTATCTAAAAATTAATTTTTAATTAGATTTATTATTACACATTTTATATAAAGCTAAGCAACATCATATTCACACTTTAAAAAGTGCGATAAGTGATACAATAAGTGCAACAAAACACACAATACTAGAAAAAACTGCAACAATATAATTTCTGTCTTTTTCAACAGCCATTTCGTTAGCCGCACCTCTACAAACCAACGAAAACATTGCAACTACAAAATTAATAACTATCATCACTATCAATAGAATAATATTATTTATAGTCCACGACCAATTTTGTATTAAAAAGATAGACACAATAACAATAACCCCAAAACCTACGAATGCAATCGTATTTAAAAAAGATACTATTAATGCACTAAATAAACCTGATGACATTTCCCCATTGTATTGTTTTTTGTTGAAAATTATATAATAAATTAATTTAAAAAATTGATATATTGATTTTAAAAAATTTTTTATACGTAGCTTTATACTTGGCTTCTGTTTCGGTTCAACTTCCTCTTGGGTTGATATTTCTTTTGCGGAATTAGCTTCCGCAAGAGCTTTTACAATAGCTTGAGCTAGTTTATCATAATCAATATGATTGTTTATAATAGTTTGATTTTCTATATTGTGTCTGTCAGTTTGATTTTTTGTGTTTTTTCTCCTTTTTCCCAAGGTAATCCTCCTTCTATTTCTTTAACGAGTATGATGTAATATTCGCAAATAGATATAAATAGAAAATTTGTAATCTATTTTCCTTATCTTATTGATAATTATTATAATAATTTAATTTTTACAGTTTGTTTTATGGTTAGTTGGTTATCCTCTACCCTATGGTGCTAGACTTCGATAAAATCATTTAAATAAAATGAATAGATAACGCACTGTTTAACTGGTTTATGCAGGGTTGCAGATAGTCCCAGTTTGTAAAGTTTTAGCTGGGTTTCGTATTTTTCTTTTAACTCTTCTATGGCTTTTACTCGGTCTGTTTTGTAATCTATAATTACCAGCTGATTTTCCTCTTCAAAAGCACAATCCACTGCACCACGAAGCAAATGCTCTTCGTTGCAGGTTTCAAAGCCTGTTTCACTGGCTTTTACCATAGCTTCGAATTTAATTTCTTTATATTTTTTTGGTGATTTTATATATCTTTGCATTATAGAGGTACTTAGACAGGCTTTTATGTAGTTAACATCAATACATTCTCCTTGTTTTTCTGTAAGATAACCCTCTTTTACCAGTCTGTATACCTCTGCCTGTGGGGAAACAAGAGCCGTGTGAAGTTGTGCAAATTCCATAAACATATGCATTGCAGTGCCACGCTGTGTAGCTGTTAGTTCTTCTTTTTCTTCAAATTGGAAATTTTCAAGATATACAATTTTTCTTTCACTATGCACCACAGCAGATGGTGTAATTACACTTGGTACATCTACAGAGTTTTGATATTTGTACTGGGTATTAAAACGCTGGTGAAGATAATCTACGTCTAACAATGGTTTGTCAAATGTTACTTCTTGTATGCACTCACCGTTTTCACAATCAACAGTTGTCTGTTCATTTTCAGATTGTTGGTTGCTTTTTTCTTGGGCTACATCTATTATTTCTGTAAAGACATCTCTGTAAGTTGGAGTTTGTATGTCAGAATTATTTGCTATTCTTGTTATAAAAAATTTGTTGGCATAATTCCACAAAGGATTTTTTTGTTGTTCCTGAGTTGGCTTCATCATTAAAGATGTAGCTATTATCCAGTCTAGCATTGAATTGTGGTTGATTAACATATCGCTGTTAATGCCACTATATAATGCAATTTCGGCTGAAATGTTGTCTATTAGCTTTGGTAAATTAGCCTGTGAGCCAACCAAATGTAGTTGCTCTCTTGCTCTGGTTAATGCAACATACAAAACTCTTAATTCCTCTGCTACGCTGTCTGATTTCTTTTTATCTATTATTGCAAGGTATGGAAAGGTTTTGTAAATTGTTGAAGTTTTTATATCCTTAACCTGTAAGCCTATTCCCATTTCTCTGTCAAAATACATTTTATTTGTATAGTTAAGAGGTTTTCTTCCTAAGCCTGCTAAGATACATACTGGGTATTCTAATCCCTTTGAGTGGTGCATTGTCATTATTCTTACTGCGTTACCGTCTGTATTAGAGCCTGTTTGAGCGTCTAGTGAGGAATTGTTTTCTATTGCGTTGTCAATATAGCGTATAAAACTTGTTACTCCCTTATTTTGCTCGTTTTCAAAGCTCTTGGAATAGTTATGCAATAATCGTAAATTATTAAGTACAACTCCACCATCATCAAGGGCAGATACAAGCTCTGTTATTGCTGTACGCTGGTATATAATATTTATCAGCTTATCCGTAGGACTATTTGCAGAAATTTCTCTGTAATACTCTAATTCTTGCAAAAAGGCTTTTAAGTCTGGATTACTGTCAGCTACTTTAAGTATGTTTTGATATAAAAAACCTTTTTTATTATTTGTGGCTCTTAGCTGGGCGATTTGTTGTGGTGAAAAACCAAACAAAGGGCTTACCAAAACAGAATAAAGAGGAATATCCTGCAAAGGATTATCTATAATCTTTAGTAGATTAATAATAGTTTGTACCTCTTTACAATCCAACAATGATGAAGTTGTTTCTGTTATAACAGGAATATTCTGTTGGGACAAATAATCTACTAAAACGGTGGTATTTTTTACACTACGCATTAATATTGCAACATCATTATACTGTGCCTTGCGTGTAGAGTCACCTGTGGTTACATCATATTTACCAACGCTATTTTTTATAATTTTGGCTATACATTCTGCTTCTGCTAAATCTCTTGCTTTGCTATTTCTTTCAGGTAAGTTATTAAGGTGTATGTATACATCAAAATCATTATCACCTATATAGCTTGCACCGGCAACTAAGTAATCCTCTGGTGAGTATTCCAAATTACCTAAATCTTTTTTCATAAGCTGACGAAATATAAAGTTAACATAATCTGTTACACCGTCACGACTTCTATAGTTCTTTTTTAGGACAATATTTCTTGCTTCTGTGTCATCTGCATTATTATATGAATATTTGCGGTCTATAAAAATATCTGGCATTGCTTGGCGGAAACCATAAATACTCTGTTTAACATCACCTACAACAAATAAATTTTTATCGTTGTCACTTATTATTTTGAAAATTAAATCTTGTAACTGGTTTACATCTTGATATTCGTCAACAATAACCTGCTTAAAGGATTTTGACAGATTTTTGGCTTCATCTGTTATATTATATCGAATAGAATTTGCACTGTTATCAACTGCAAATTCACCATTTTCGTCAACCTGAGCCAGAGTTAATAAAGCGTATCGCTCTATGTCGGCAAAATCAAGGATATTTTTTTCTTTTTTTAAGAATGTATAGCAATCTATAAATTTTCTAACAAACTCAAATATGACTTTAGTAATATCTGTTGCTGTGTACAGCTGTAATAATAAGTCCTTTTCAGTATAAGAAAAGAATTGCGTTAGTTCCTCTACTATACCCTTTATTTTGCTACGGTTTTTCTTGTATTCCTCATAAAAAGATTTGTCCTGTTCCTCTACCTTTACACGGACTAAACTGGTATTGAAAGGGTTTTCCTTATCGAATAAAGCATTAATATAATCTTCTCTGGAATTACACTGGGTAAGTGATTTTATAAATTCCATTTCTTCGGTGTGTTGTTGTACTTTTGCAGTATTCATTGAAAATACATCATTTAATTCTTCGAAAATATATTGATTATTATTCATTATACCCTGTGCAAGGTTAATATTTCTTACAGCTGAATGTGTTAAGGTTTTAACCCAGCTACTATTCATAATATCTAGCTTAGCATTTTCCAGACTTTTAATAGTGTTATCCATCCATTGCTGTGGGAAAGGTAGTGCTGATAGAAAGCTGTAAAAATTTATTATCTCTCCTTTAAGGGTATTATCCTTTGTTGTGGTTGTAAGCAATGAGGCTATTGGAGCAAAGTCTTCTCTTGGGTAAAATTCCTCTGCAACTTGCTCTACTGCTTGGCATTGCAGGGCTTTAAGCTCTGAATTATCACCAATTCTATAATCCGGTGAAATATCAAAATAGGTGTAGGATTTTTTTACAACCTCTTTACAAAAGCTGTCAATAGTGCTGATATTGGCTTTGTCAAGCAATAACTGCTGATTACGCAAATGGGCTTCGTCTATAGAGGAATCCTCTGCACATTTATCTAGCATTTGTGTTATACGCTTGTTAATTCTTGTTTTCATTTCCTCTGCTGCAAGGTTAGTGAATGTTACAATTAAAAGCTGGTCAGCCATAACTCCAGAGGATTTATCAATAAGCAAACGGATAACACGCTCTACTAAAACTGCTGTTTTACCACTGCCTGCTGCGGCAGAAACTAAAACAGAGCAATCTTTTGCTTGTATAGCCTGCTTTTGTTCTTCATTCCATTTTACATCTGACATTTTATTTTTCCTCCTTTGTAGTCTTTTCTGTAGGAATTTCGTTTACTGTCATACCCTCTTTGAAAACACAGCTATTTGCATATTGGCAATATGCACAGGGTCTGCCCTCTCTTTTTCCGTTTTCGGCAATAGGTACAGCTGATATATAACCGTCTAGCAACATATCTGACATATTTTTAAGCTTAGAATCTACTAAATCAAAAATCAACTTAAAGTCACCTTTATATTGGTCACCCTCCAGTAGTCTTTTTTCTGAGTATGGGTATGTTATTTCCGGTGTTTGGTCTGGGGATTTTTTCTTTGGTGGTTTTACTTTTAGCTTAACTGGAATATATTCACCTGACAGAGTCTTATCCATTGCTGTTATTACATCTGGGTCACGGAGAAATAATCCACTTGTGGTGTAGTGTTTTCTTAAATCACCCTTAACATCTTCCTGCGTTAACATTGTTTGGGTTTCTACTGTGTTTGTAAATTCCTTTGCAGGCATATAGCACACTCCTGCCGGAACTATATCTTGACCGTATAGGTTTTTACCGTTTTTCAAAATAGCAGAAAGGTAGATAAACATTTGCAAATTAAGACCAACTTCAAGCTCTGTTCGCTTCATTTCCTTTTCACCTGTTTTATAATCCACTATTTTAATATAGGTTTTACCGTCAATAGGATTTTTGAAAAGGTCTACTCTATCTACTATACCTACCACACTAATTTCTCCGTCCCTAGTTGGCACAGTGTATTTATCAATAATACTTTTTTTATCATCTATATTTAATCCTATTGATAATTCAAAGTCCGCTGGTCTAAAATCACTGTTTTTAAGCTCTGCTAGTAATCTGTTTACAAGAACAACACAGTTTTTTTCTGCACGAAGCAATGCAAATTTTGTTTTATTATTTGGGAGTACACCATTTTCAAAAACAGTGCTTATATATTGATTTGTGATTTCTGCAACAATATTTGGTATATTGTAATTAGATGTATTTTCGATTATATCTTCAATATTCTCTTGTTTAAGGAACTTTTCCATTACATAATGAACTAAAGAACCGTACTCTAGGCTATCTACCCCTTGTTTACGGCGTTCCTTTAGTTTAAGTCCGTTTTTACAGAAATATAAATAACCACAGTTGTAAAAATCCTCTACCTTGGACGGAGATAGATGTATATTTTCTCCATATAAGGCGATTGCAGTATCCTTTTTTAAAGTAGATTGAGTGTGGGACTTATAATTGTCTATATTTTCAAGTATTCTTCCGTAATGGTCAAAGCCTTTGAAATATTCTATTAACAGCTGTTGGTTTTTGTCGTAGGTATTGTTAATATTTGCAACAGTGCGTTGAAAAGTTTGCTGTCTGCACCATAGTTGATTTTGGTCAAAATCGTAGGTATTACAGCGATATACAGTTTCTAGCTGTGGCAATATTTTATTAACTTGAGAAACAATAGTAGATGGTAATACACCACCTCCGCTTATTGTATTTGTATAGTAGGAAATGTATAGTCTTTCTGATGGACTTGCAAGAGCCGAATAGGCACTTTGTTGCTCTTGTGCAGATAAATCTGACAAACCGCAGTTTATCTGCAACCCTTTTGCAAGAAGCAGTTGGCGTTCGTTGTCGGTAAAAATGCCATTATCTGTTGGTACAGCAGGAAATACACCTTGCACAGCACCAATAATAAATGTAACTTTTGGGGAATTAAGCCTTGCTCTGCCAGCTGTTCCAATTATTACTCTATCTATACATAAAGGTTGGTTAGCAATTTGCTCGCAATTAATTGCAAGTGTAAAAAGCTGGTGATAATATTTTCCTGTAATAATATTATCACTTAAAATATTTGCAAGATTTGAAACCACTTTTACAACGCTGTGCCAAACTCTTGTATATTCATCTACTAATTCAGGATTATTTTGCTTATCTAATTTGCGTATTTTATCTGATATAACTTTTTTAACATTAAAATTCTTTAATAACTGGGACAAAGCCTGTGATATTTCTAAGCCATTAGCAGAAGCTGTTGCTTTTTGGAAATCAAGTAAATAGGAATATACTTGACTTCTTATTGCTTCAATTTTTTCAAGCTGTGAAATATCACTTTCTGACATTTCATTACCACCAAAACCATTTATATTTTGGGTAAAAGGTAGACTCCATTTGGCTCCCCAAGAAAACAAGTAATTTTCAATAATTGAAATATCTTCATAACTATATGAAGTAATACCTGTTTTTAGCATACGGAGTATTGCTTCGCTATTAAAACCACTGTTTACAGCGTCGAAAGCGTGGCGTATAAAATTAACCAAGGGCTTTGAGTTTATATTTTCAGGATTATCCATATAATATCCTATATTAAATTTATCAAAGGTTACATCTAATATTCCCCTGTACTGTTCTTCGTCACGGCATACCACAGCTATGTCGTTATATCTGTAATTTTCCTGTATAGTTAATTGCTTTATGGTAGAAGCTATATACTCACATTCGTTGTATATATCTGTAGCAGAGTACATAAATACATTTTCAACCTTTTGGTCAAAAATCTGTTGTGGAAAAGCATATAAATTCTTCTCTACTGCCATTAAATCTGAGGTTTTAGCTCTTAAATTATTTTCAAATGGTTGGTAAATTTCATTTACTGGCTGATTACATTTTTTAGCTAGGGCTAATAATTTATGGTAGGTGTCTATTGTTACCCTAAAGCGTATGCTATTGGTGTCTATTTTTTGGTTTTTACAATCACTTGCTAACGATAAATATATATCATCAGCTTGTCTAAAAATTTGCTCCAAAACCTTGTACTGTGCTGTTGTAAAGCCTGTAAAGGCATCTATAAATACTGTATAGCCTGCAAAAATATTATTATCTGCTATACTTTCAGCCAAATGAACAAGTATATCCTGTGGGTGGATATGACTTTCGTTAACATATCCGTTATAAGCATCTAAAATTAGAGCTGTTTCTTCCAGCTTTTGTTTTAAAGTTGGGTTGCTTACCTTTGCTTTTACAGATAATAGCTGTTCCGATGTAACACAACTACTTTTATATTCATTAATGGTAGAAAGAATAACATTAACAAAGTTTTTATTTTTTACCTGTTTTTCGTATAGCTTCAGCTGGTTGCTACAGCTTTCTATAGCAAGGCTCATTAATACCTTTGATGTTCCCTCGTCTAGAAAATCATTTGTTACTCCACCAACCTGAGAAAAAACATATTTTTGCATAGTAGAAAAGCTGAGAACCTTTACATTTTCCTTTGTTGCCTTGCTGTTTTTATCCAAAAAATATAGTCCTGTTTCAAAAGAAAATTGTTCCGGTACCAAAACTAAAATAGATTTACCTTGATTTATATAAGTTTCTGAAACTTCTTGCAAATATGTACTTTTACCACTGCCACTTCTGCCCATTAATAAATTAAGCATTATACACACCCCTTTACTGTAACCCAATATATCTTGTAAATTTATTCATATAATCTTACACCTAAATTAAATTTCTAATAGAAACATTATATCATAATAGCAGTACAATATAGTGGACTAATAAAAAAATTATTAAAAACTTTATTATGCAATGAAACACCATAAGAATTGTTAAATGTAGATTCGAATTAAAAACAGCAAAAAGATACGAAGTATAGGAAACACCAATACTCCGTATCTTTTGTTATATTATCTATTTTTATTTAATAAATCATTTTTTATATCCCACAGGTCTTGCGAAAGGTCTACATAGTATTTATGGGGATTGTCAAATCTGGTTACCTCGTCCCACAAAGTTTCAACTTGAGCTTTGCAATATTCTCTTATTTCTGCTGTAGTTGGTGACTTATAAATTAATTTACCTTTTTTGAAAATTTGTTTTCTAAGTTTTACAGCTGTAAAATTTTCTATATCCTGTTTTTTCCAAGTGTTATCTGGGTCAAAAATTGTGTAGGATTTACTATCATCAATAACTTCATCTTTTAATGTAAGTACATCGGCTATTGCTTTGTGACTTTCTTTATCATACAAACGCCATAGTTCCTTTTCGCAAGGGGTTGTAATTTTGCTTACATTACTGCTTATCTTAATTTTAGGTACTATTTCTCCGTTATTTTCAACAGCTACCAGCTTATATACACCACCAAATACAGGTTCACTACTGGCTGTTATCATTTTTTCTCCAATACCAAAGGTATCAATTTTTGCTCCCTCTATCAATAAATCCTGGATAATATATTCATCAAGAGAATTTGAAGCACAAATACCACAATCAGGAAATCCAGCATCATCTAGCATTTTTCTAGCTTTTTTGGACAGATATGCAATGTCGCCACTGTCTATTCTAATTCCCTTTGGTCTGTATCCCTGTGGCAGTAAAACTTCTTTGAATACCCTTATAGCGTTTGGAACACCGCTTTTTAATGTATTATAGGTGTCAACCAACAGGGTACAGTTGTTTGGATATGTTTCAGCGTAAGCCTTAAATGCCTCATATTCATTGTCAAACATTTGCACCCAGCTGTGTGCCATTGTGCCTAAGGCTGGAATGTTAAACATTTGGTCTGCTAATGTGTTAGATGTTCCTGCACAGCCACCTATGTAACCTGCTCTTGCACCATAAATGGCAGAATCACATCCGTGAGCTCTTCTTGCTCCAAATTCCATTACTGCTCTGTTTTGACTTGCTCTTACAATTCTGTTTGCTTTTGTGGCAATAAGACTCATATGATTAATATATATTAAAATTGCAGTTTCTACAAATTGTGCTTGTATAACTGGTCCTCTTACAGTTATTAGTGGTTCATTTGGAAATACCACTGTACCCTCTGGAACAGCCCAAACGTCACATTCAAAAGAAAAATTTCTTAAATAATCTAAAAAATCATTATCAAATATATTCTTCTCTTTTAAGTAATTAATATCATTCTCTGTAAATTTTAGGTTAGATAAATACTCTATTACTTGGTCTAACCCACACATAATTGCGTAGCCACCCTTGTCAGGTACTCGTCTGAAAAACATATCAAAAACAGCTGTTTTATCTTTAAAATTATATTTGAAATATCCGTTTGCCATTGTTAACTCATAAAAGTCTGTTAACATTGTTAAGGTTCTGTCATTCATAATTAATCCTCTCAATCTTTTTTATAATAATATTATACAATATAGGATAAATAATTATATTAATTATTCCTATAGCCTATTAACAATAAACAGGTTTAGCGGGTTGCTAAATAGTACAGAAATAGAACAAAAATAGAAAAATTGTATTTGTATAACTAATGTATTTTAACAAAAATATTATCACTTAATATTTTACAATTAAAAATTTCTATTATCATAAAAATTGTAATAATTAAAATATTATTTTTGAAATATTATTAACACAAAATTAAATTTCTTTTTCAGAAACTTCTACTATATATAGTACTATTTTTAGTATTTTTTTAATAAAATTTATATTTATGTATTGAATATTGATTTAGTTTGTAGTAAAATTTATAATGCAGAGTATATACATAATTAGATTATGTTATTGGGGTGATAAAAATGGATAAAAGAGATATGTCCTTAGGTAATAAAAACATAACTGGTGTAAATGTAGAAGCTATAAGAAAACAAAAAGGCTTAAAGCAGAAGGATTTGGTTGATGCACTTGCTGAAAAAGGCGTTACTATATCTAAATCTGGATTTTCAAAGCTAGAAAAAAGAAATAGAAGAGTGTCTGATATTGAGGTTCTTGCTTTAGCTGATATATTAGATGTTTCAGTTGATGAGCTTTTGGTAAAGAAATAAAAACAGCTACACACACTCTTAATAATTACAAAGGCTGATGTTTAGTACATTAGCCTTGTTTTTGTTTGATTTTATAATACCATAATATTATACGTTATTTCAACAATTAGTATAATAAATAAAATTTGCAAAGTTTTAGCACTCTTACCATTAGAGTGCTTGAATTTTTTTATTAAATAGGCTATAATAACTTTAGTTGGTTATCAATGCCAAAATTTATAATTAGAGGAGAATTCTTATGAGCAATCCAATTTTTACCATAGAAATGGAAAATGGCGATATTATTAAGGGTGAGCTTTATCCTGAAATCGCACCTAACACAGTTAATAATTTTATTAATCTGGCTAACAGTGGCTATTACAACGGTCTTACATTCCATAGAGTAATTTATGGCTTTATGATTCAAGGTGGTTGTCCAGATGGTACTGGTTGTGGTGGCCCTGGTTATCATATAAAGGGTGAATTTATAAGAAATGGCTTTAACAACACATTAAAGCATACCGAGGGTGTTCTTTCTATGGCACGTTCTATGATGCCTGACTCAGCTGGTTCACAGTTCTTTATTATGCATAAAAATGCACCACACCTAGACGGTGAGTATGCTGGTTTTGGTAAGGTTACACAGGGTATGGAGAATGTTAACGCTATTGCTGAGTGTGACACAGATTTTTCTGACAAACCACTAGACCCACAGGTAATTAAGTCTATTACAGTTGATACTCTTGGAGTAGACTATCCACAGCCAGAAAAGGCTTAACATTTTGATTTTTACTATCCACCGCTTTATGCTGTGGATAGTATTTGCATTATGTACTATATTTATAAAAGAGGTTAAAACAATGGCTAAAAAAGATTTTAAGGCTGAGTCTAAAAGACTTATGGATTTGATGATTAATTCAATTTATACTCATAAGGAGATTTTTTTAAGAGAGATTATATCAAATGCAAGTGATGCTTTGGATAAACTGCATTTTGTTTCTCTTACAGATGTTACCGCAGAAAAACTGCCTGAATTATATATTAGTATTGATATAGACAAAGAAAATAGAACTCTTACTGTTGCTGACAATGGTATAGGTATGACCTATGAAGAGCTTGAGGACAATCTGGGAACTATTGCTAAAAGTGGCAGTTTGCAGTTTAAAAAAGAACTTAGCGAAAACGAAAAAACAGATATTATTGGTCAGTTTGGTGTAGGATTTTATTCAGCATTTATGGTAGCTGACGAGGTTACTGTAATTACAAAGAAATACAACAGCGACAAGGCATATGTTTGGAAATCTACGGGTGCGGACGGATATACAATAGAGGATGCAGAGAAATCTGACTGTGGTACAAAAATTATTATGCACTTGCGTGAAAATGCAAATGATGAGGATTACAGCCAATATCTTGAAACTTATGTAATTCAACAGCTTGTTAAGAAATACTCTGATTATATTAGCTTCCCTATTAAGATGGAAGTTGAATCTACTGTAAATACTGCTAAAGAGGGCGAAGAAGCAAAATATGAAACAGTTAAAGAGATTAAAACTCTTAACAGTATGGTTCCAATTTGGAGAAGAAATAAAAACGAGGTAACACAAGAGGAATACAACAGCTATTACAAAGAAAAGTTCTTTGATATGTCTGACCCACTTTCAACTATAAATGTTAGTGCAGAGGGTACTGTTTCATATAAGGCACTTATGTATATTCCATCTACAACACCATATGGATATTATTCTAAAGAGTTTGAAAAGGGTTTACAGCTATACTCTAATGGTGTAATGATTATGGAAAAGTGTGAACAGCTTGTTCCTGATTATTTTGGTTTTGTAAAGGGTATAGTAGACTCTCAGGATTTATCTCTAAATATCTCTAGAGAGCTTTTACAGCACGACAGACAGCTAAGCATTATTGCTAAAAATATTGAGAAAAAGATAAAAACAGAGCTTCAAAAGCTACTTAAAAATTCACCTGAAAAATATGAAACTTTCTGGAATGCATTTGGTAAACAGATTAAATACGGCATTGCTTCCAGCTATGGTATGAATAAAGATGCTTTACAAGACTTGCTTGTATTCAAAAGCTCAAAAACAGAGGGTTATACAACTCTTGCAGATTATGTATCTAGAATGCCAGAAAGTCAAAAGTATATTTACTACGCTTGTGGCGATAGTGAGGACAGAATAAAGACTTTACCACAAACTGAGCTTTGTAACGAAAAGGGTTATGAATATTTGTACTTTACAGACGACATAGACGAGTTTGTTGCAAAAACCCTAATTAATTACAGTGAAAAGACAATTATGTCTATAACCTCAGAAATGGCAGAGCTACAGTCAGAAGAGGAAAAGAAGATAACAGAGCAACAGGCGGAAGAAAATAAAGAGCTTCTTGACTTTGTTTGTGAAAAGCTGAATGGTTTGGTAACTAAGGCTGTAATTTCTAAAAACTTAAAATCACATCCTGTTTATTTATCAGCAGAGGGTGCTGTATCTATAGAAATGGAAAAATATTTTTCACAGGTACCAGGTGATGAGCCAAAGCCTAAGGCAAATAAAGTATTGGAGCTTAACCCTAACCACACCGTATTTACAGCGTTAAAGAATGCTTACGATACAGACAAAGAAAAGGCTGAAAAATTAGCTAAAATCCTATATACACAGGCAATTCTTATTGCAGGGCTTCCTGTTGAAAATCCTGTTGAATATTGCGATTTAGTTTGTGGTCTGTTCTAATGTGTATGGAAAAGAAATTTAAGTTTTTTTGCGATTGTCACTGTCACAGCCAATGGAGCTTTGATGGCTGTGAACCAGTGGAAGATATGTGCAAACAGGCAATAGATAACGGAATTGATGTTCTTACCGTAACTGACCACTGCGAGGTAAACGGTTGGAACACACCAGAGGACAGCGAATTTGGAGATTTTTCGTATCTTATTCCTCAATCTATAAAGCACCTAAAACAGGCACAGAACAAATATGGTGATAAATTAAAGCTATTACGAGGTATAGAGCTGGGGCAACCTGTTCAGGATTTGGAAGTGGCTGATAAAATTCTTGCGTTAGATGATTTTGATTTTGTTTTAGCCTCTGTTCATAATGTAAGGGACACCAAGGATTTTTATTGGTTAGAGTACACACCTGACTATGCAGAAAAAATACTACATATCTATTTTAATGAAGTACTTGAGGTGGCAGAATGGAACAAGTTTGACAGTCTGGCACATATAACTTACCCATTACGCTATATTACAGGTGAGCATAAAATTAATATTGGTATTTCCATCTATTTACCTATTATAGAAAAAATTTTTACCACACTTATTAAAAATCAAAAGGCTTTAGAAGTGAATACATCTGGACTGCGACAGTCTATTGGTGTTACTATGCCGAACAAGGAATTGCTGGAGCTTTATAAAAAGCTGGGTGGAAAATATATAACAATAGGCTCTGATGCACATAAAAAATGTGATTTAGGCAAAGGGATTAACAAAGGACTACAGCAATTAAAAGAAATAGGCTTTGAATATATAACTTATTTTGAAAAACACAATCCGATTTTAATTCCCATTGAATACAAATAGCTTTATAACAAATATTTTATGCAAATTATATGTATAAAACAGGATAAAAAGAAAAAGGTACTTGTAATAAAATGAATTTTCATATATAATTGTAGTTGAAAATGTGTCAAAGCGAGCATTAATAAGAATTTCGCTCCTGCCACAAACAGGAGTAACTTAGAAAGGAAGTTTGTACAATGAATAGTGCAGAGAAACTGCAACTTCAGATTTTAGCCTGTAAATCTCGTATGGGAGCTATTATAGGTACTTTCAATGCAAAGTCAGGTCATCCGGGTGGATCTCTTTCAGCCGCTGACATTTACACTTATTTGTATTTCAAAGAGATGAATGTTGACCCTGCAAATCCAAAGGCTTCAGACAGAGATAGATTTGTATTATCAAAAGGTCATTGCTGTCCTAGCCTATATGCTACTCTTTCACTAAAGGGTTACTTCGACTGGAGCGAGCTTTCAGTTCTTCGTCATGTAGGTGCTATGCTACAGGGTCACCCAGATATGAAGGGTACACCTGGTATTGATATGAGTTCAGGTTCACTTGGTCAAGGTGTATCTGCTGCTTGTGGTATGGCTATGGCTGGAAAAATGGATAATAAGGATTACAGAGTTTACACTTTGCTAGGCGATGGCGAATGTGAAGAGGGTCAGGTATGGGAGGCTGCTATGTTTGCTGGTCACCAAAATCTTGACAATATCTGTTTTATTGTTGACTGTAACGGACTACAGATTGACGGTACAGTTGCAGAAATTGGCGGTATTGAGCCACTTGATAAGAAGTTTGAGTCTTTTGGCTTTAATGTTATTAAAATTAACGGTCATTGCTTTGATGAAATTGAGTCAGCTTTTGAAAATGCAAAGTCAGTTAAGGGTAAGCCTTCAGTAATTATTGCAAAAACAGTTAAAGGTAAAGATGTATCCTTTATGGAAAATCAAGTTGGTTGGCATGGTACAGCTCCTAACAAAGAGCAGTATGACGTTGCTATGGCAGAACTTGAGGCTAAGCTAAAAGAATTGGAGGCACAGGCATAATGGCACAGATTATTAATAAAGCAACAAGAGAAAGTTTTGGTATGGCTTTATGTGAACTAGCCAAAACAAATGATGATATAGTTGTACTTGACGCTGACCTAGCTGCTGCTACAAAAACAGGAATATTCAAAAAGGAATTTCCAGAGCGTTTTATAAAC
>JAXKHT010000005.1:0-9366 GCA_036549705.1 Acutalibacteraceae bacterium
TGCTTACACAGGTGATCAGATGGTTCTTGACGGTCCTCACAGAAAGGGTGACCTAAGAAGAGCTAGAGCTGCTGCTGCAAACATCGTTCCTAACTCAACAGGTGCTGCTAAGGCTATCGGTCTAGTTATTCCAGAGCTAAACGGTAAGCTAATCGGTGCTGCTCAGAGAGTTCCAGTTCCAACAGGTTCAACAACAATTCTAACAGCTGTTGTTGAGGGTACAGTAACAGTTGAGCAGGTTAACGCTGCTATGAAGGCTGCTTCTTCAGAGAGCTTTGGCTACAACGAGGACGAGATCGTTTCTTCAGATATCATCGGTATCAGATACGGTTCTCTATTCGATGCTACTCAGACAATGGTTACAAACCTAGACAACGGTACATCTCAGGTTCAGGTTATTTCTTGGTACGATAACGAGAATAGCTACACAAGCCAGATGGTTAGAACAATTAAGTACTTCGCTGAGCTATAATTTATATATAGTATAGTAAAGTTTTAATTTAGCTTTTATATCACCGACAGTTTTATGCTGTCGGTGATTTTTTTGTTATAAAAATTAATACAAATGTGAAATGTGGGTAAAATAAAATATAG
This sequence comes from Acutalibacteraceae bacterium, assembly GCA_036549705.1. GTDB lineage: Bacteria > Bacillota > Clostridia > Oscillospirales > Acutalibacteraceae > CAG-964. The sequence continues at coordinate 595 of JAXKHT010000005.1, forward strand.
TATTTCTCTTGTGGATATACTGTATGATTTTTGTTTGATAAAAAGGATTGGTAACAAGGTTCTAGAAGCCTTGTATTTGCAACAAGAAAAGTTAAAATATTCATATATTGCGGTTTTATCTTAAAATTTCCTTGTAAAAACCGCCTAATATGAACCATAAAAGCACAAATTATGCAAAAATCTAAATAAATTGTTAAATAAAGCCCTTTATGTCTTGACAAACATATAAATGAATGTCATAATAGGATTATCAATGAGTATTACCACCTTTTGGTGGATATATTACTCTAAAAAGGAGGATAAAAACAATGGAAACATTTGGTCTAGAAAAACTAGGAATTATTAACCCATCAGCTGTTTACCGTAACCTATCACCAGCTGAGCTAACAGAGCATGCTCTACGCCGTGGCGAGGGTACTCTAAGCAACACAGGTGCTTTGGTTGTTAAAACTGGTAAATACACAGGTCGTTCTGCTAACGATAAGTTTATTGTTGATTCTGAGGGTGTTCATGATGACATCGCTTGGGGTAAGGTAAACAAGCCAATTTCTCAGGCTGACTTTGACGCTCTTTATGAGAAGGTTGTTGCTTATCTACAGAATCGTGAAATCTTCATTTTCGACGGTTTCGCAGGTGCAGACCCTAAGTATACACAGTCATTCCGTATTGTAAACGAATTGGCTTCACAGAACCTATTTATTCATCAGCTTCTTCGTCGTCCAACAGCTGACCAGCTTGTTGACTTCAAAGAGGACTATACAATCATCGCTGCTCCTGGCTTCAAGTGTATCCCAGAGCGTGACAATACTCGTAGCGAAGCTGCTATTATGGTTGACTATGAGAAGCACATTGTTCTTATTGCTGGTACACAGTATGCAGGTGAGATTAAGAAGTCTGTATTCTCAGTAATGAACTACATTCTTCCAAAGAAGGGCATTTTCCCAATGCACTGTTCTGCTAACATTGGTAAGGACGGCGACGCTGCTGTATTCTTTGGTCTATCTGGTACAGGTAAGACTACTCTTTCTGCTGACCCTAACCGTATGCTAATCGGTGACGACGAGCATGGTTGGTCAGATGATTCTGTATTTAACTTTGAGGGTGGTTGCTATGCTAAGTGTATCAACCTATCACCAGAGGGCGAGCCAGAAATCTACAACGCTATTAAGTTCGGTTCTCTTGTAGAGAACGTTGTTATGGACCCAGACACAAGAGAGTTCGACTTTGATGATGATTCTCTAGCTGTTAACAGCCGTGTTGGTTACCCAGTAGAGTACATTCCAAATGCAGAGCTAAGCGGTATGTCAACAAGCGTTCCAAAGACTGTTATCTTCCTAACAGCTGACGCTTACGGTGTTCTACCTCCAATCTCTAAGCTAGATAAGAATCAGGCTATGTACTACTTTGTATCTGGCTTTACATCAAAGCTAGCTGGTACAGAAATTGGCGTTAAAGAGCCAGTTCCAACATTCTCAACTTGTTTCGGTGAGCCATTCCTACCACTAGATCCATCAATCTACGCTGCTATGCTTGCAGAGAAGGTAGAAAAGGCTGGTGCTTCTGTTTACCTAGTAAACACAGGCTGGAACGGTACAGGTAAGAGAACAAAGCTTGCTTATACTCGTGCAATGGTTACAGCTGCTCTTAACGGTGAGCTTCTAAAGAGCGAGTTCGTTGAGGATCCATTCTTCGGCGTATCTGTTCCAACAACTTGCCCAGGTGTACCAGATGAGCTAATGGTTCCTGCTAACACATGGGAAGATAAGGCTGCTTACGAGGCAACAGCTAAGAAGCTTGCTGAGTCATTTGTTGAGAACTTCAAGAAGTATACTCATATGTCAGAGGAAGTTGTTAAGGCTGGTCCTAAGGCTTAATTTCTGATTTTACTAAGCTGTTTAATTGATGTAATAGAATTAAATTCAGTATATATGCTCCCTTGCGAATTTTTCGTAGGGGAGTTTTTCTGTTTTTTTGCCGTTATTCTTCCTTGTTCAGCATTTATTTTATATTAATTCTTAATTTGTTCATTCTTTCAAATTTGGGGTACTGTATAATATATACAAACTAATATTATTGTGGTATAATTATGTGTAGCATTTTATTAATAGTTAACTCTAATTTAATTTAGATACTTTTAATAAATGTACAGCTGTTGCATTGGTTATATTGCAATACGCAAGGTATATCGATCAATGGTTAGTACTGTAAGGGTTATTAACCATTGGTTTTTATCTGATAATCAAATTATTAGTACATATTAATGTAAAAATTTAAGTTGAAATGTGCAAAATTCAGGAGGAAATTATGAGCAAACCAAAAAAAATACTTATTGTAGATGATGATACAAATATTTGCGAGCTTTTACGCTTATATATTGAAAAGGAAGGCTTTGAAACAGCCATAGCATATAACGGTATGCAGGCTTTAAAATTATTTGAACAGGAGAAGCCAGAGTTAATTTTGTTGGACATTATGTTGCCAGAACTTGACGGTTGGCAGGTGTGCAGAGAGGTAAGAAAGACATCTCAGGTGCCTATAATTATGTTAACTGCAAAAGGCGAAGTGTTTGATAGAGTGCTTGGTCTTGAATTGGGTGCAGACGACTATGTTGTAAAGCCTTTTGAAGCAAAAGAGATTATTGCAAGAATACACGCTGTTTTAAGAAGAACTTGTTCTAATGAGGCTGATAACATTAAAGAGGTTAAGTGGGATAAGTTGTCTATTAACCTAACAAATTATGAGCTTAGAGTAAATGATGTACAGGTGGATACTCCTCCAAAGGAAATGGAGCTGTTATATCATCTTGCAAGTAACCCTAACAGAGTATTTACAAGAGATCAGCTTCTTGACGAGGTTTGGGGCTTTGATTATTATGGTGATTCCAGAACAGTAGATGTTCACGTTAAAAGACTTCGTGAGAAAATCGACGGGATTTCTCCACAATGGGAATTAAAAACCGTATGGGGCGTAGGTTACAAATTTGAGGCTAAAGAATAACTTTATACTTGTTTTTGTAAAATATTACACACAAAGGAGAATTTTATGTGACAGGTAAAAAAAGTTTATTTGCACAGTATTTAACAATAAGTCTTGCCATTGTACTTATGAGCTTTGTTATTCTTGGAACTATGCTTTTGTTTTTTGTGGCAAGATATTCAGACAGCGAAAAGCAAGAGCTGTTGGTTACAAATGCAAAGCATATATCTCAGCTTATGTCAGAGGAAACATTAATTGTTAATGACAATGTGTATATTGGTAAATCAGAGGTTGGGCTTATAGCAAATGCCATTGCAACTATATCTGCCAGTATTAGTGCAGATGTTTTTGTTACCGATACTAACGGTGAAATTATAGTATATGACAGTTTTAAGAATGATAATTTAAACCAAGATACCCAAGAAAGCCCCACAGAGGCAACTGGGGGATATGAGATTGAATACGGTGCAACCCATTTACGCATACCAGAAAGTATCTGCAACAGCGTACCAAGAGAGGGTATGTTTGTAAGCAGTACATTAGGTAATATTTACACAACCCCACAGTATGTTGCTGGTGTGCCAATAGTTGCTGAAATTGGCACAGAAGAACAGATTATTGGTGTTGTTTTTACAGTAAGTGATTCAAGCACTTTTTCAAATTTCAAAGGGGAAATTACAAAAATATTCTTCTATGCAGCTATTGCAACCTTTGCAATAGTAGCGTGTATGATTTGGTTTTTCTCCTATAAAATGATTCGCCCATTAAAGCAAATGTCAGTTGCAGCAAAGAAATTGGCAAATGACGACTTTTCTGTTAGAGTTCCTGTTACATCAAGTAACGAAATTGGTACTCTTGCAAAAACCTTTAATGAAATGGCAGATTCCTTGGCAGCGTCAGAAACTACAAGAAGAAACTTTATTGCAAATGTTTCTCACGAACTTAAAACCCCAATGACAACTATTGCAGGCTTTATAGATGGTATTTTAGACGGTACTATACCAGCCAGCAAGCAAAAGCAATATTTGGGTATAGTTTCTACAGAGGTTAAACGCTTGTCAAGATTAGTGGCTTCTATGTTATCATTGTCAAGAATAGACAACGGTGAATTGCATATGAAGCGACAGGACTTTAATTTGTCAGAAATAGTTATTTCTACATTGTTAACCTTTGAACAGAAAATAGAAGAAAAGAATATAGAAATTCAAGGCTTAGAAACTTGTACTCAGCCTGTAAGGGTAAGTGGTGACCCAGACTTAATTCACCAGGTTATCTACAACCTTTTTGAAAACGCTGTAAAATTTGTAGACGCAGGTGGATATATAAGGGCAACTCTTACAGATTATCAGGATAGAACTGTTTTAGAGATTAAAAACAGCGGTCACGGTATAGAGCCAGACGAGCTGGTGCATATATTTGAAAGATTCTATAAAACAGATAAATCAAGAAGCCAAGACAAAAACGGTATGGGTCTTGGATTATATATTGTTAAGACTATTATGCGTTTGCATGGTGGTGATATTACTGCCCAAAGCGTAGTTGATGATTATTGTAGCTTTACACTGTGGTTACCAAAGGAAAATGCTCAAGGTAGCAGTAAGTACAATATCTTTACATCTAAGAAAAAAGATGCAAAGGCTACTATTGTAAGCTCTGACGGTACAATAATCTCTACAGCAGAAACTATTGAGGAATATATAGAAGAGGAGTAAAGGAGGAATAGGGGTAGAATGAATAACGAAAATTTCTTTGGAGATAATCCAAAGGATAATTCCAATAATAATCAACCAAATGTAGAAGCCTCCCCTAATATAAGTGCACAGAATAATAATTGCGTGGAGGAGTATGGTGTTCCGCAACAGCAGGTGGCAAATACGCCTAATATGATGTATGGAAATAATACACCAAATATAAATAACTCATCATATGGAAGTCAGTATGGTTCTAATGCTAATGGGAATATGCCATATGGAAATCAATACGGTGCTAATGCCAATGGGAATATGCCATATGGAAATCAATACGGTGCTAATGCCAATGGGAATGTACCATACCAAAACCAGTATAATGGTAATGTAAACACACAACAGATAAACCAAAATAATGCTGGTCAAATTGGAAATCCTGTAAGTAATAATCCTTATGGTAGTATGCAGGGTGTTAATCAAAATGGTGACAATTCCTACAGCAATGTGCAGAATAACTTACAGGGTAATGCACAAGGCACTGCACCATATCCTCAGCAGACATCATCACCAATACAGTACCTTCCAATTACACCTAATACTGTTTTGCCAGAGGGTGTACAGCCTGTTTATATGAATGGTGGCTGGTACTATCCTGTGTTTAATTTACAAAAGCCTCAAAAACCTAAAAAACCTAAAACACCTTTATCCATAAAGGTGTTGTTAGGAATAATTGTGGCAATGATAGTTGGCTTTTCAGTTACACTATTCTTTTGGGTAGATAATTTAGATGATAATGGCAACAGCCTAAGCTGGGACAGCTTTTTATATCAGGCTCCAACAGAGAGTGCAACTACTAAAAAATATGATGATGAAATTTCATATAAATACGCAGACCCAAATGGTCCAGAAATTAAGTTGAAAGATAATAAAACAAAAGACGGTTCTGCCGAAAAAGCCTACGAAAAATTATCAGACAGCGTAGTATCTATTGCTGTTTATGATAAAGGTGAAACACCAGACACCAACGAGCCAACCAGCGAGGGTACAGGTATTATTATTAGTGACGAAGGTCATATAGTAACTAACAGTCATGTTGTTTTTGATGATTTAGACAGTAATGTGTGGATTATAACAAAAGATGACGAAAAGTATTCTGCTGTAGTTGTAGGCGTTGACGAAACAACTGATTTAGCTGTTTTGCTATGCCAAGAAGATGTTGAATGGGACGTTGCCGAGTTTGCAGACTCTAAACAGCTTAAAGTAGGGCAGGAGGTTGTAGCCATTGGCAGTCCTGGTGGCATAGGCTATTCAAGCTCTATAACAAGAGGTGTTGTTTCAGCACTTGAACGACAGGTTTCCGGAAATTCTGTAGCCTATATTCAAACAGATACAGCTATGAACCCTGGTAATTCAGGTGGCCCACTTGCTAATCTTAACGGTCAAGTGGTAGGTATAAATACAATTAAAATTGTTGATACCGAGTACGAGGGTATGGGCTTTGCTATACCAAGTGTAACCATCAAAAAGGTTGTAAATCAGCTTATAAAAAATGGTTATGTTTCAAACAGAGTAAAAATGGGAATAATGGCAACAGAAATATCCTCTGCTTTTGCCAAAGCATATGATATGGATATGGGAATTGCTATTGAGTCAATAAGTGTTGAAAGTCCATTAAATGATACAAAGGTAAAAGAGAATGATATAATTACAAAAATTGACGGTAAAAAAGTATCTAACTTTGTGGAGCTGTACGAGGTTTTAGATGAATATGAGCCAGGTGACGAGGTTACATTAACAATCTGCCGTTATGATGAGAAAAATCCAAGTGATAATGAAACTTTCAAAGTTGAAATAGAGCTTATAGGCGACAAAGAATAAAATAAAAATCAAGAATTTGTAAAAATATCCCCTGATTAATGTGTTTAAGTTACATTAATCAGGGGATAAATGTGTTTTATTAGGGTTTATTTTTATGGTTATTCAGTTGCAGAAACAGCCTTTGATTTATTTGCTTTCCACATTCTAAAATAGAACAGCATAAGCATTGGATAAAGCTCTAATCTGCCTGCAAGCATATCAAACATTAGTATATATTTTGATAATGGCGAGAATAACGAAAAGTTAGATGCAGGGCCAACCTTTGATAATCCTGGGCCTATATTACACATACAGGCAAGTGTTCCAGTAAAGTTTGTTTCAAAATCGAAATTATCAAAAGAAATTATAAATAAAGATAAGCTGAAAAGTGCCATATATGTTATAAAGAAAACATTTACACTTCTTAAAACAGCGTGGTCTACAACCTTATTATCCATTTTAATTTTGCGTACTGTACCAGGGTGTGCTAAAAGTAAAATTTGATTTTTTATTGTTTTGAATACAATCATAAATCTAGATACCTTTATTCCGCCACCAGTGCTTCCTGCACAGGCACCAACGAACATAAGTGCAATAAGAACAGCTTTAGATGCTGATGGCCATAAATTAAAGTCGGTACTAGCAAAACCCGTACTACTTATAAGTGATGTTACCTGAAAGGACACTGTTCTTAAATTATCAAAGAAAGAAATTGCAGTGTTATAGGTATTTATCATAATAATTGTTATGGCGGTTATTATAATCCCTAAATAACAACGCACTTCAGACATTTCAAAACTTAACTTTGCTTTTTTTATTATAATAAAGAAAAATGCGTTAAAGTTTACACCAAATAACATCATAAATATAGCAACTATCCATTGTATTGCCGGTGAATAGCTTGCAAAGCTGTCATTCTTTATACCAAAACCACCTGTACCAGCTGTACCAAAAGCTGTTGCCAAGGCATCAAATACAGGCATTTGTGCAATAAGAAGCAGAACAAATTCAATAACGGTCATTGCAAGATATATTAAATACAGGATAAGTGCAGTTGACCTTACCTTTGGTACCAGCTTTCCAACACTTGGGCCAGGGCTTTCTGCACGCATAAGGTGCATATGACCACCGTGGTTATTATCTCTTGAAACTAATGGAATAATGGCAAGTAAAAATACCAATACACCCATACCGCCTATCCAGTGGGTAAAGCTTCTCCACATAAGACCGCTTTTTGACAAAGCCTCTACATTTGTTAATACACTTGCACCAGTGGTAGTAAAGCCAGATATGGTTTCAAAAAACGCATCTGTAAAGCTTGGAATATCTCCACCTATTATAAATGGTAAAGAACCAAATAGACTAATAACAATCCAACCAAGGGCAACAGTTGCAAAGCCTTCTTTAACAGTAAAGACAATTTTTTTTGGCTTAAATAAAATTAATAAAGCACCAACAGTTAAACAAATAACTATTGATATTAAAAAAGCAATAGCCTGTTGTTCACTATATATCATCGCCACAACTAACGGCAACAGTAAAAGAATACCTTCTGTTGTCAAAATAGAACCTAAAATAAAAATAATACTTCTGTAATTCATTATAAACCTCTATTATTTTATAATATCATCAATGTCATTAAAGCCAATATGAGTGGTTACAACAATAATGCTGTCACCACAGTAAATGCAGTCGTCACCACGTGGAATTATAATTTTTCCATTACGACTAATACAGGCTATAAGTAAATTCTTTTTTAGGTTTAATTTTGAAATTGGTGTATCTGTAACTTTTGAATGGTTTACTATCTTAAATTCCAAAGCCTCAACACGGTCGTCGCACCAGTGGTAAAGGCTTTCTATATTTCCACTACGTTTAGAGTTTTGTTTACCACGAACATAGGCAATTATCTGCTCTGCAATAAGAATTTTTGGATGAATAACACTGCCTAACTCTAAATTCTTTAGAACAGTATTAAAGTTTATTCTGTTTACCTTTGTAATTACCTTTGCATTGGTAACCTTTTTAGCGTATAGCGTTAGTAAAATATTTTCCTCATCTATTCCAGTTAAAGGTATAAAGGCGTCTGTGTTTTCAATGCCCTCTTGTAGCAACAGACTTTCTTCAGTTCCGTCACCATTAATAACCAAAACATTATCAAGAATTTCGCTAAGCTCGTTACATTTATCTCTGTTAATTTCAATCAGCTTAACCTCTATACCCATATCAGTAAGCTGTTTAGCTAAATAAA